>NZ_JBEUTW010000188.1:0-23405 GCF_040492675.1 Bacillus sp. AP50 | reverse complement strand
TTTGTATGGTGTATGTGCTTTGAAATTAAAATGGATATCAATAAACAAAATACCATTTTTGAAAAGATAAATATAGAAATTTAATTTTTTATTATAATTCATATGAACTGATAAAGAGGAAACTATGTAGGGTATCAAGTGTTTAGGTAAGGAATGGGTACTAGTTTATGTTAGATGAAATAAACGGTTACCTAGTTTTGGAGGAGATTTAGGGTGCGTTTAGTCTTATCAGGATATTATGGTTTTTATAATGTTGGAGACGAGGCGATTCTACAATCAATTATTGAATCGTTAAGTAAAGAGAACCCGGATATAGAACTAGTAGTACTATCAAATGATTCTAAATATACAAAGGAAATGTATGGTGTAGAATCGGTAGATCGCTGGGATATAAAAGCTGTTTATCATGCGATCAAAAACAGTGATGGAGTTATTAGTGGTGGCGGGAGCCTTCTTCAAGATCAGACAAGTACGAAGAGTATTCTATATTATACGGGTATTATGGGACTCGCTCGATTATTAAAAAAGCCGTATTATATTTATTCACAAGGAATAGGTCCAATTACAAAAGGATATAATCGTCTATTAGTAAAATGGAACTTGTCAAAAGCTTCCTATGTATCAGTTCGAGATGAGGATTCGTTTTTATATTTAAAAGAACTTGGCATAAAAAACGATATTGAAATTGTTCCAGACCCTGTTTTAACATGGAAACGGACAAAACAATCGGATTGGTTGCAAAAGCATTCGATACATGGAAAAGTAATCGCGGTTAGTGTGCGTTATTGGAATGCAAAAGAAGATTATATAAAAAAATTAGCTGCGGCATTAAAAAAATTAAAGCAAGAAGGATACCAAATTCTATTTGTTCCAATGCATGAGCCATTTGATCAAAAAGCTTCGCGTGAAGTAGTAGACTTAATGGGAGAAGAGACGTATATGCTTCCGTATAAAATGGATATCGACGAGAAAATATTCATTTTATCACAATGTTCATTACTAATTGGTATGCGTCTTCATGCACTTGTTTTTTCTGCCGTAGCCAAAACTCCAATGGTCGGGATTTCATACGATCCGAAAATTGATTCGTTTTTAAGTCAAGTGAATCAGCCAGTTATAGGGAGTGTGGATGGCGAATGGAGTGCTGAGTATTTATATGAAATTGCGAAAAAGCAATTAATGCAACAAGGAACTGTGCAGCAAGAGTTACAATTGACAATAGATGAGCTTCGGTTGCAAGGCAAACAGGCAACAAAGAAACTCATTGATCATATGGAAAAAGGCACTTTATTAAAAAAGTAAAGTGTCTTTTATTTTGTTTTGAATTTAATGAAAATTCTAATTAAAAAAACGTTTTATTTTAATTCCTATTTATTATGCTAAAATGATTGTGATTATTATATAATCAAATTTGTGATAATAAATTCGTAGATTACGAGGAGGATAACCTTGAAGACTTTTTCAAAAGGTATAACAGCAGTGGCATTAACGGGATCATTACTTTTAACTCCTATTTCAAGTTATGCGGCAAATGATGATATTACAGGACATATGTTTGAGACGAATATGCGCTCACTTATTACTAAAGGAGTTTTAATGGGGTATGGAGACAATGTATATGCGCCTGATAAATTAGTAACAAGAGCAGAGTTTGCTACATTCATAGCAAGGGCTTTAAATTTACCAAAAGCTGATTCGAATTTCGAGGATGTGCCGAAGACTTACGGTTTATATGATGGTGTAAGTAGAGCATATGGAGCGAAAATTATTAATGGTCGTACGAACGAGACATTCTCACCAAATGATGTGATTACACGTGAAGAAATGTCGATAATGGTAAAGCGAGCGTTAGACTATAAAAATATTAAAGTAGCTGTAAGTCCGCTTACCTTTACTGATAAAGATAGTATTAACTATAAAGAGCATGTGCAAGTTATGGTGGCTACTCAAATTATTAAAGGGTATCCAGAAGATAATACATTTAGACCACATTTATCAGCTACAAGAGGGATGGCTTCAGCTATGTTGGATCGCATGCTTCAGACGATTGAAAAAAACGGAAATAGCAATCCTGTAGAAACTAAGAAATATGTTGTGACAAATGTAAGAGAAAATGGAACAGAGCAAGAAATAGAGCGCTATAATACGTATAAAGAAGCGGTTACGGCTGCTCAAAATAAAGGTATGAATGCGGTAAAATACGAGAACGAATTTTTATGGATTAAAGATGGTTTTGCAAGTGCGAAAAGAATAACTGGGCAAAACATCATTAATATTTATGATGAGAATTTATCAACAGTATATACGTATATTCAGTATGGAACAGAATTGAAAGTATTAGAAGTTGGCGAAGATCGTGTGAAAGTTCAACTTTCTGGTTTGACAGGTTATGTGAAGAAGAATGAAATCACTTTAATTCCTACAAATGAAATGAAACAGTCGTCTTATTATGTGAAATCAGATGGATATTTATACCATAAATATTATACATATAATACAAGTTCACCTGGATATACAGAATTTAGATATGGTGTGGCACCTTCTTTCATGAAGCAAGGACAGCAAATGTATAGTGTAGATGGAAAGACATTTGGAGACGAAACTTTCTATCAATATTTCAATTATTTATCATTACGTTCGAAAACAGATTATACAGCTGAACAACTAGATAGTTATGTGAAATCGATTAAACCAGACTCTCCATTAATTGGTTTAGGAAAGAAATTTAAAGAAGTAGAAAGCAAGTATAATGTAAATGCATTATTCTTATATTCATTAGCAATTCATGAAAGTTATTATGGAACAAGCGCTCTTGCAAAAGACAAAAATAATTTATTTGGTTTAAAAGCAACAGACGATAGTCCGTATGGTAACGGAGAAGCATTCAATTCAAAAGAAGATTGTATTGAACATGCAGCAAAATTATACATGAATGAAGGATATTTAAATCCAGGACATTGGCGTTATACAGCAACATATACAGGTGATAAAGCTGCTGGTTTAAATGCGAAATATGCATCTGATGCGAACTGGGGGAAAAAAGTAGCGGGGCATATGAACCGTTTTGATTCTTATTTAGGTAAAAAAGAATACAACAAGTACAAACTTGCACGTGTGATGAATAACGTGGAAGTGAAAAAGAATCCTAGTATATCAAATGAGCGACTGTATCGTTTAAATACAAATGTAGTTGTCACAGTTACTGGTGAAGAGATAATAAATGGAAAAGCGTGGGTTAAAGTTATTTCAGATAATCCTACTGTAACAGAAGCGTATATTGCAAAAGAAAGCTTAGAATACGTAAAACATTAATTAAATAAAAAAGAAGGTGCTACTAATATTTCGTAGCACCTTCTTTTTATTCAATTTCAAAATCAACAATGATATAAGCGAGTATAACAACGAAGAAAATACTAACGGCTGGTGCTGTTAATACGTGGCCAGACATAAAGCCAATGCCAAGTGATAGAACGAGTGTGCTCGCTAATAGCATATACTTTACTTTCATGATTTTCTTAAAGTTTGTGATCATGCGGATAAATAATTTAATACCAAAGTATAGAAGAGGTATTAAGTAAATAAGGAAACCGACAATTCCAAAGGCGAAAAATAGGTCATGGAAGTCCATTTCAATTAATTTAATTTTATCTGTGTAGTTACCAGCGTAACCCATTCCGAATAGTTTTTGTGAAAGCGGTGCGTCTTTATAGTATTGTTTGTATGTTTTTAAGAATTTGTCGCGATCACTGTAAATTAAACTTTTTACTTCAGAATCTGTAAGTTCACCTTTTGCATGTTTTTTTGCATCTTCTGGATCTGCTTTAATTACTTTTCCTTCTTTTCGATCTTTCTCTTCTTGTACTGATTTTTTGTATTCGTATATTTGCATGTGAATGCCCATATTTTTTGCGATAGGAGTATGCGGTGTAAGAGCAATTAAACCTCCTAGTATAACTGCGACAACAACGGTATTTACAATATGTGTGAATCCTTTTCCTTCTTTTTTACGATTTATCATATATTCAATGAATGAGAAGAAAAGTGCTACGCCTAATGTAATAACAATTGCGCCATATCCGACTTTCGTTCCGACCATAATACTTGCATACATCGCAAGTATTGTTGGAATCCAGTAATATATTTTCGAGAAAGAAGTTGTTTTATGAATCGAATATAAGACAATGATTGGGAACATAATGGCGAAAAGAGAACTTAAATCATTTCCAGCGAAGAACCAACCTCTTGAACCGATTTTTGAGTGAGGATAGCTTGGGAAATCCGTTCCAGTTTGCATTGCGACAATCATTGTAATGCTTAAAATTAAAGTTGCATATAAGAAATATGTAATGATTTTATGGAATACATACTCTTTATTTTTTAGCTCTTTAAAGGCGATAATATATCCAAACAGTAGCACAATTGGATATACGCTCTTTAAGATGAATTTAACTTCTTCTCCAAATGAAACTGGAGATTTAACCATCATATTATTTACAAGACCGATTGCGAGTGCGATCCCGAGTAAGCACAAATAGAGGATGTACTTTTTCGCATCTTGTTGTTTGTGATGAAGAAGTAGGTACCCTAATGCAAGAAGCATAAAGGCGAAACGGACTACAACTCCAACTGTTGCGCTCATGTGTAGTATATAGATTGAAAAAGATGTTAATAAATCTAAAATTGGTTGAAACACAATGAATAGCAATAGGAAATGTGGGAAGTAGTTATCCGTTTGTTTCAACTTATTAACCATATGTTCCTCCAGTTCTTCATTCCTTTATTACAACACCCAAAAGATGGGTATAAAGCCTTTTTTACATAGTAAGGCGAATGAATTTCAATATTTGTTTTTTTATCAAACTTAAGAATACACCATTTCATTGTAATGGTAAATAGATGAAAAGCATGGATAAACCGACTTTAATTTCTATATTTTTCAACGGAATTGTATGTTTTATACGGTAAATGTACAAATTGCGAGATTATTAGACAGAAAATTGAGAAAAAAGAAGGATTTTTCAGTGGTTTTCTATAATTATATAAGTATAATCTTTATGGAGAAAAGAGGGGTATGTAATGGAAGTAACGAGTAAAACAGAATCTGTTATTGTGAAATATGAAGGTAACGTTGCAACGGTTATGGTCAATCGCCCAGAGGTGTTAAATGCGTTAGATGAGCCGACATTAAAAGAGTTATTACAAAAGTTGAAAGAAGTAGCGGAAAGTTCTGCGCATATCGTTGTGTTATGCGGGAACGGCCGTGGTTTTTCTGCGGGTGGGGATATTAAATCGATGCTTTCAAGTAATGATGAAAGTAAGTTTGATGGCATTATGAATACCATTTCTGAAGTTGTCGTGACATTATATACGATGCCAAAGCTTGTTATTAGTGCAATTCATGGACCGACTGCAGGTCTTGGGTTAAGTATTGCGTTAACAGCTGATTATGTAATGGCGGATATATCATCTGTTATTGCAATGAACTTTATTGGAATCGCTTTAATTCCAGATGGAGGCGGTCATTTCTTCCTTCAAAAGCGTGTCGGTGAAAATATGACGAAGCAAATTATTTGGGAAGGTAAGAAGTTATCAGCGACAGAAGCGCTTGATATCGGCTTAATTGATGAAGTAATCGGCGAAGATTTCCAAACGGCTGTGAAACAAAAAATTAATGAATGGTCACAAAAACCGATTAAAGCAATGATTCAAACGAAGCAAATTTTATGTGAAGTAAATCGCTCTAATTTAGAGCAAACATTGCAATTAGAAAAGCGTGGTCAATATGCAATGAGACAAACAGCGGATCATAAAGAAGGAATTGCTGCGTTTTTAGAGAAACGTTTACCAGCATTTAAAGGGGAATAAAGTGAAGTGAGGATTTTGTCCATTCCTCACTGATTATTAGCTCGTTAATTCGGGATAAAGGGGAGAAAGTGCTAACACATTTTAGTATAATTGTGTTAGCACTTTTTTTAAGGAGTAATACATGAAGAAAATGATCGGTGTTATTACTATTATTTTGCTTACATATTCTGCTTTGCATAGTACACCATCTTTGGCAGTTCGGACTGCGTTGTTTTTTGAGGGACATCCAAGTGTTGCATTTTCTGACGGGGTGACGAAAGAAAAAGATGTGAAAAAAGAAGCGATTCCAGATGAGTATCAAACTCTATATGGTAAGGACGAAGACTTAGGGCACTATTTCTTTCCGCATGTAAGAGCACATGGATCAGGAATTGATATGTTAAGTGCGTGCGTGAAGAAAAAATGGTTTTTCTATAAAGCAGAGCTCGGATGTTATTAAATATAGGAGGATGAATGATGTCAGCATATAACAAGTTAGTAAGAGATCGTGTTCCAGAGAAGATTTTAATGTCTGGAAAAACGTATACAGCACAAAAATTAACAGGGCAAGCATACATACAGGCTTTAGCGAAAATTGGAACGGAAGAAATTCGTGAATTTGCTTCTATGAAAGAACGCGAACATGCGCTAGATTCTCTTGCGGATGCGCTAGAAGTTATCATTTCATTAGCACGTGCAGAAGGTGCATCGATTGAAGATGTAGAACGCCTTCGTAAGAAAAAAGAAGTAGAGCGCGGTGGATTTGAAAGAGGTATTTATTTATTAGACGTTTCAGAAGAATAGTTTTATAGGAAAAGCATAGCGTTAATGAGTAACGCTATGCTTTTTTGTTGCAATGAAGCTAATAATGAAGAAGATAGCTGTTAATATCCAGCCGATTGTAATAGAAGTAGTAGTGTGAATGGCATAAGAGATTTGTAAACAAAATAATGATGCTAAAAACCAAATGAGTGCAATGTGTATATATTTTTTTGATATATTCATATTTTATAACTCCTTTTATATACTAAAAAGAATTTTACTACAATTTAGAAAATTAAGCTATATAAGTAGAGGTTTTCTGGTGAATTTTGTATACTGAATAGTAGAGAAAAAGAGGAGGAAGCGACAATGGCACATCATGCGAAAGAAACGATGGAACTGATTAAGGAGCTTGTCTCTATTCCAAGTCCATCTGGAAATACAGCAAAAATTATTAATTTCATTGAAAACTATGTCAGTGAGTGGAACGTAGAAACGAAACGTAATAATAAGGGAGCTCTTATTTTAACGGTAAAAGGGAAAAATGATGCACAGCACCGCTTATTAACGGCACACGTTGATACGTTAGGTGCGATGGTAAAAGAAATTAAGCCTGACGGTCGCCTGAGTCTTTCTATGATTGGTGGATTTCGCTGGAACTCCGTAGAAGGGGAATATTGCGAAATTGAAACATCAAGTGGCAAGACGTATACAGGAACAATTTTAATGCATCAAACATCTGTACATGTATATAAAGATGCAGGTGAAGCAAAACGCGATGAGAAAAATATTGAAGTTCGTATTGATGAGCGCGTATTTTCAGCTGATGAAGTACGCGAATTAGGAATTGAAGTAGGAGACTTCGTTTCATTTGATCCGCGCGTTCAAATTACAGAGAGTGGATACATAAAATCACGTCATTTAGATGACAAAGTAAGTGTTGCAATTTTATTAAAATTAATTAAAAGATTACAAGATGAAAACATAACATTACCATATACGACGCATTTCTTAATTTCTAATAATGAAGAGATTGGATACGGTGGTAACTCTAACATTCCAGAAGAAACTGTTGAATACTTAGCAGTTGATATGGGAGCGTTAGGTGATGGACAAGCATCTGATGAATATACAGTATCTATTTGTGCAAAAGACTCTAGCGGCCCGTATCATTATGCACTGCGCAAACATTTAGTAGAGCTTGCGAAAACGAATCATATTGAATATAAAGTAGATATTTATCCGTACTACGGATCTGATGCATCAGCTGCGATTCGCGCGGGATTTGATGTGAAACATGCTTTAATTGGAGCGGGTATTGATTCTTCCCACGCATTTGAACGTACGCATGAAAGTTCTATTGCGCATACAGAAGCATTAGTGTATGCATATGTAATGTCTAATTTAATTGAAGAATAATTTCATAGATAATAGAGAGCTGATTAAAGATATTATTTTTAATCAGCTTTTTATTTGGCAAAGCGATTAGGAGACATGTCCTAATCGCTTTTTTATCCCGCTATTTGCCGGGCAGTAAGACTCCTACCTCAAAATTCAGCGAAAGCAAAAAAGTTAGATTGGTGAGGGCTGATTAAAGTTTTTTATATACATTCATTATAAGTTATATATATGCGATTTTTGTTATACGGCCGGAAACGTATTTACTATAGATATATAATGTTATACACTATGAAAGGGATTAATTAATAGTTAATATTTTTTAGTTAGCTTGATTAAAAAAATTGTATGAATATGAAGTTTTGAGAGGAGATTTATTTTTCATGAAGTACAAAGCAATAGCCGCAGGTTTATTAGCAGCAAATTTACTAGCACATCCAATTAGTAGTTTAGCAGAAACGAAGAAATTCCCTGATGTTTCAGATAGTGCGTGGTCAAAAGACGCAATTTATTATTTAGTAGAGAGAAATGTAATTAACGGTATGCCAGATGGTAACTTTATGCCATACGGAAATTTAACACGTGCTCAGGCAGCAAAGATTATCGCAACAGCAATTGGTGCTAAAATAGATCCAAATGCAAAGCCGTCTTATAATGATGCAAAAAATAGTTGGGCAGCTTCATTTATTGCAGCCATGGAAAAAGAGAATATTATTAAAGGGCGAGAACCAGGAGTATTTGATCCTGAAGGAAAAGTAACTCGTGCTGAAATGGCAGCTATGCTTGTAAGAGCATATAATCTGAAAAGCAAAGTAACAGGACCAGTTCCTACAAAATTTGCTGATTTAGAGAATCATTGGGGTAAAGAAGAAGTTAATATTTTAGTAGAATTAAAACTTTCGTTAGGTACGGAGGATGGCTGGAAACCGAATGATTCTATTACGCGTGAACAAGCAGCTCAACTTACTGCGCAAACAGATAAATTTAGCAAGAATAGTGATCGTCCAGTAGAAACAAAGAAAATGTACATAGATAGAAAATTCATTACATATCACGCACCATCATTAAGTTCTGGGATTAGTGCAAATCAGCATAATCCACAAATGGTTGAAATTAAAGAAGAACGAGATGGATGGATCAAAATTGCAACAAGTAAAGGTGATAAATGGACACCTTTAGTAGAGAAAACAGAAGTTATTAATGAAGGATTCACTACTTATGCAGAAGCTTCTTCTTCTTCAAAAGTAATGGGAACACATAACGCACAACAAGTAACTGTTATTGAAGAGAACGGCAGCTGGATTCGTATCCGCATGGGCGCTGGTTTCCAATGGGTTAATAAAAATCAATTAAATCCAGTGAAGCAAGGTAACTTCTTAGAAGGAAAAGCGATTATCATTGATCCAGGTCATGGTGGAGCAGATTCAGGTAATCCAGGTTATTATGAGAAAGAAAGTGAAACTGTATTAGATGTATCACTACGATTACAGAAGATATTTGAGAAAAAGACACCATTTACTGTGTTATTCACTCGTACAGATGATACACGTCCAGGAACAAGTGCTTCTGATTCTTTAAAGAAACGTGTAGAATTTGCTCAAAAAAATAATGGGGATATTTTTGTAAGTATTCATGGTAATGGCACGGAAGAGAAAAATGGACAAGGTACAGAAACGTTCTACTATGAATCAGCGACAGCAAGAGGAACAAATCCTAACGTATCAGAAAGTCGTTTACTAGCAGAAAAAATTCAAGAGCGTCTTGTAGATGCACTGGGAACAAAAGATCGTGGTGTGAAAAAAGGCGATTTATACGTAATTAGAGAAAATACAATGCCAGCTGTATTAGCAGAATTAGCATTTGTAGATAATAAAAGTGATGCAGATAAAATAGCTACACCAGCGCAGAGACAAAGTGCAGCAGAAGCAATTTATCAAGGTATTTTAGATTACTATGAAGAAATGGGTAACAACGTGTCTTCTTTCCGTTAATAAATAATAAGAGATTGCCATTGGCAGTCTCTTTTATTTATTAACGTTTCTCTTTATTTCCGGCATATGATATCATTTAATTTTATATACAAAAGAAAAGTATTTGAGTAATTGTAATCATAACAATTTTAAACGATAGAGGATGATAATAGATTGAATAATCATAGTAAAACACCTGCCTGTATATATACGTATGCATTTCGTGAGGAGGAGCGTGCTTTATGTTACTTGGAAATGCGCTCGTTCTTTGGAATGGAGTCCCACGTTAATATTTTAAAAAGTGATGTCAAAATTGACCCGAGTAGAAGTGCGTTTATTAAAGAGCGAATTGAAGTTATGTATGAAGGGGACGACTTAGAAAGCATTTTAAAACAAGTGGAACAAATTGATTTGGCGGGAGCGACGTTCAAAGTCATCTTCGTTAAAATCAATGACCTTGTTGGAGAGAATAAAATTGAATATGGAGAAAGACGTCTTATTGAAAGAGACCTCGGCATGCATATTGAAGGAGAAGCGGATGTTCGTAATCCAGAGCGTGTATTCGGGATTGTTCCTCTTGGAGGACGCTGGTACTTCGGGCACTATGTAGAAAGCGAACCAGTTTGGTATCATCACATAAAAAAACCGCATAGTTATTCGACATCTCTTAGCACACGTGTTGCGAGATCAGTTGCAAATATCGCTGTACCAAATCCAGAGGGAGTACGAGCAATTGACCCGTGCTGCGGTATTGGAACAGTAGTAGTAGAAGCACTTTCTATGGGGATTAACATCGTTGGTAGAGATATAAATCCACTTGTAGTTCTTGGAACGAGAAAAAACATCGCACATTTCGGATTTGAAGGAACAGTAACAAAAGGGCCGATCGAGGAAATTACTGAGAACTACGACGTTGCCATTATCGATATGCCGTACGACTTATTTACGCATGCCACACCAGAAGATCAACTATCAATTCTCTCAAGTGCACGCCGCATCGCGAAAAAAGTAGTCGTTGTCACGATGGAAACAATGGACGACATGATCCATGAAGCAGGATTCGAAATTACAGATCGCTGTATTACAAGAAAAGGATCATTTACTAGACAGATTCTTGTTTGTGAATAAGAAAGAAAGGTCACCCGTTTGGGTGACCTTTTTTGTTTGTATTGATGTGTAATTGGTTGGTGGTTTAGGTAGATGAATTAGCGAAATTTGTCGGTAAGTCGATATTGCATGTCGAATCGCCGATATATTGTGTTGAATCGCTGATATATTCCGAGAATCGCCGATATCGTTACATTAGAATGTTACTGTTCTTTTAATTTCTCTTGTTGTGCGATTAATAAATTGCGTAATATGTGTCCGCGGTAACTTTCTAGTTTTCGTCCTTCATGATAGCGTACGCCTAATTTTTTTAGTTCAGCTACGTACCAGCCCTTTGTTCCGTAATACATGGGATCACTTCCTTTTTGCTTTTGAACAGTATATGTTGGGGGTGGAAGTAACTTTCCAGTGAAAATAATAAGACTGGTTGTATCAAGGGGCTCCATAACATAGCCTCTGGACAGTGTATAAAAAAATAGACAGTAATGTATGCTTTTTTAAACAATGTATACAAATTTATACCCTATGCGTTGGCATGATATTTGCAATGAAAAGAGTATCAACGTATAGGGGAGAGATAGAAATGAAGGTTAGTAAAATATATACAACGATTGATGCACACGTGGCTGGGGAGCCGCTTCGAATTATTACGGGTGGTGTGCCAGAAATAAAAGGAGAAACGCAGCTGGAAAGACGCGCCTACTGCATGGAACATTTGGACCATCTTCGTGAGGTTCTTATGTATGAACCGAGGGGGCATCACGGCATGTACGGTTGTATTATTACCCCGCCTGCAAGTGCTCACTCTGATTTTGGCGTATTATTTATGCACAATGAAGGTTGGAGTACGATGTGTGGGCACGGTATTATCGCTGTTATTACAGTTGGAATTGAAACGGGTATGTTTGAAGTAAAGGGGGAAAAACAAAAGTTTATTATTGATAGCCCGGCTGGGGAAGTCATTGCGTATGCAAAATATAACGGGAGCGAAGTAGAGTCCGTATCATTTGAAAATGTTCCTTCCTTTGTATACAAAAAAGACGTTCCTATTAAAATAGATAACTATGAATTTCAAGTAGATATCGCGTTTGGCGGAGCTTTTTATGCGGTAGTAGACTGTAAAGAATTTGGCTTGAAAGTCGATTTCAAAGACTTATCTGCTATTCAAGCGTGGGGCGGTAAAATTAAGCACTACATCGAGAGCAAAATGGAAGTGAAGCATCCACTTGAAGAAGGATTAAAAGGGATATACGGCGTTATTTTCTCAGATGAACCGAAAGGGGAAGACGCAACTTTACGAAATGTAACAATCTTTGCTGATGGGCAAGTAGATCGTTCTCCTTGCGGTACAGGAACTTCCGCAAGAATCGCAACTCTTTTTGAAAAAGATGCTTTACAAAAGGGAGAAATTTTCGTCCATGAATGCATTACTGACGGGAAATTCGAGGGGGAAGTATTGTCGGTAACCGCAGTAGATACATATGAAGCTGTCGTTCCGAAAGTAACGGGGCATGCCTTTATTACAGGATTTCATCAGTTCGTTGTAGACCCGAGAGATGATTTGAACCGTGGATTTTTGTTAGGATAGAAGGAGGGGGTGGAAAGATATGCTAGTCATAAGCGCGAACGAACAAAGAAACTTAGTAAATATGAATGAAGTTATTGAATACGCGGCGCTTGCTTTAAAAGAATTTTCCGCAGAAAGAACGATTACACCAATAAGGGGCTCATTACCATTTGCGAACGAGCGAAATACGGCATTAATTATGCCTTCAGTAGCGGAAGGGCTTGAGGCACTTGGCTTAAAAGTAGTAACGGTAGTCCCGCAAAATAAACAGATAGGAAAGAAAACGATCAACGGGATTGTGATGCTATCAGACTTTCAAACGGGAGAACCGCTCGCACTTTTAGAAGGATCGTACTTAACGATGATTCGAACAGGCGCCTTATCAGGAGTAGCGACAAAATATTTAGCTCGTCATAACGCAAAAACTTTATGCATTATCGGCACGGGTGAACAAGCGAAAGGAATTGCTGAAGCAATATTTGCGGTTAGAGATATCGAAAAAGTCATCTTATACAATCGCACAGAAGAAAAGGCGTATGCATTTGCGGAATATATACAAGAGAGATTCAACAAACCTGCATATGTTCACACAAATGCAAATGAAGCAATAAGCGAAGCAGACATCATCGTCACAACTACGAACGCATCCACACCAGTCTTCTCAGAAAAACTACAAAAAGGCGTCCACGTAAACGCCGTCGGCTCATTCAAACCGAGCATGCAAGAACTACCCTCACATGCCATAGCTAAAGCAAACAAAGTAGTAGTCGAATCAAAAGAAGCAGCACTAGACGAAACAGGAGACCTTCAAGTTCCGATAAAAGAAGGTCTATTCAAAGCAAACGCCATTCACGCTGAACTTGGTCAAATTATAAGCAAAGAAAAAGCTGGACGCGAAAATAATGAAGAGATTACTATTTTCAAATCAGTTGGTTTGGCGGTAGTGGATATTATCGTTGCGAAGTATTTGTATGAGAAAGCGGTGGAGCAAGGAGTAGGGAATAAGATTGAGTTTTGAGACTGCCTTTTGGTGGTCTTTTTTGTTGATGTGGGTGTGCTAGTATTTATAATTGAATCCTTTTAATATTATGTTGCAATGTATGAATTCTGTGCGGACATCACATCATTCATTCAATTGGTATATGAAAAAAGTTGCCCCTCTCATTATTAGAGGGGCAACTTTTTACCATTCTCGCCATTCTTCTGTTATATCTTCCTCGGATTCTAAGCCAGCTATTCGTGCTGCTGTATCGATAAATTCATAGAGATCTTCTCTTTCCATTGTTTCAATAAAATAGTCATGTTCGTCATTTAATTCATTTATGTTAAGAACAACCTCTTTAACAACATGCATTATTTCAATTTCAGTTGGATTTTTTCCCAATTGCTCTAAATTATTTATGTAAGTATCAAGAACTTTATTTGTTGCACTTATATTTTCTTCAGTGAAAAATTCCCCATCTTCATCATTCTCAATCCATTGGGTTGTTGGTTTGTTTTTTTTCAATTCATCAAATGTCATGATAACCTCCTAAATGTGTTTTTTGTCTTTAATCCCATTCTACATTTTCGGTCATATATAACAATCATTTTAGAGTTTTTTTGTAAGCTACTAGTTTTTTAACTCATTTTACGAGGTAACCTATTCGTGGTCTTCTTTTTTAATCCTCCTTATAAATATATTTTATGGCAAGAATGTATTAGTAGATTTCAAACTTTCCACATTTACAAAAAAGTTTGACTTTACATACAGGTAGTGGTAATTTAAAACTTATAAGAAAACTCGGGATTAATTCCGAGTTTTCTTATGGGTATAACTAGTTTGAGGGGGCCGAAAGATGAAACAGAAGTTATTTGCATTACCATTTGTTCTAATACTACTTATTGCATTAGCGGCTTGTTCTGGGGAAAAAGATTCTTCGAAGCAAGCGGGCACTAGTAAATCAGGGACTCCGAAAGACGGAGGGGCGTTAACGATTGGTGTTAGCGATAATCCAGATACGATGAATCCGCTTTATGCGAATGATCGTGTGTCATTAACTGTGCAGCAAGCTTTATATGCGCCGCTATATCATATGGAAGACGGTAAGAAAAAGTTTGTTCTTGCTGAGAGTTTTACGCCTTCAGAAGATCAATTAACGTGGACATTGAAATTAAAAGATAATTTGAAATGGCATGATGGTAAGAAAATTACATCAGACGATATAGCATTTACATTCCAATCTATTTTGGATGAGAAGCAAAATAGCTCAAGTCGTGAAAACTTTATTTTTAAAGGAAAGCCGCTTGATGTGAAAAAGGTAGATGAGTTAACAACTCAATTCGTTTTACCACAAGTAAGCGCATCTTTCGAAGGTGTAATGAATGATTTCTTCCCAATTCCGAAACATGTATTTGAAGGGGAAGCAGATTTAGCGAAGAGTAAGAAAAACTTACAGCCTGTAGGATCAGGGCCGTTTAAGTTTAAAGAGTATAAATCAGATGAGTATGTTGCATTAGATCGATTTGATGATTATGTAGGTGGGAAAGCTAAATTAGACTCTATCGTATACCGCGTTGTAAAAGACCGTAATACAGCAAATGTTTCACTGCAAAATGGTCAAATCAACATGAAAATGATTGAGCCGCAAGACTTTAAAAAACTAGATAGTACTGGGAACTTCTCAATGGTGACATTCCCTGAAGGTAGATTATTCTACTTATCTTATAACATGAATACAGATTTGATGAAGAAAAAAGAAGTGCGCCAAGCAATTGCGCATGCGTTAGATAAAAAAGAAATGATTAACTCAGCATTCGTTTCGGGTGAATTTGCAGAACCAGCAAATTCAATCTTAACGCCAGACGCTATGTATTATGCGAAAGATATTAAAGGCTATAAGTATGATAAAAAAGAAGCGAAAGATTTATTAGCAAAAGCTGGTGTGAAAGATAAAGAAAAAGTACGTGTTATGTATGTAACGAATAATAAAATCATGGAAAGCTTAGCGCTTTATACACAACAAAAATTAAAAGAAGTTGGCTTAGAAGTTGAACTAAATGCATTAGATGCTAGTGCGGCAAGTGAAAAAGGCTTAGATAAAGAGAATAAAGAATATGACATTACATTTGGTGGTTACATAATGGGACCTGAGCCAGATTCATATAAGAGCTTATTCTTAAGCAATGCTGAATACAACTATGCACGTTATAAAAACGCTGATTTCGATAAGTTATGGGAAGAAGCTGCAGTTGAAACAGATAAAACAAAACGTGCAGAGCTATACCATAAAATTCAAGAAACAGCTAGAGAAGACGTACCTTATCTACCAATCGCATATCCGAAAGCAGTTATTGCAGTAGATAAAAAGTTTGATGGATTGAAAGAAGCAAAAGCAATTCCTGTCACAATGTTTGAAGATCTATCTAAGATTTATGAAGTGAAATAAGAAACAGTAAAGAAGCTGGTGGAAATCAGCTTCTTTAGCTTGAGGGGGGAAGTTTGTGTATAAAGTAATTGCGAAGAGGCTTTTAAATGCAATTCCGCTTTTATTTGTTATTTCTATTATTTCTTTTCTATTAATAAAGCTAGCGCCGGGGGATCCTGTTCGAAACTTTGTAACGCCAAATATGAGTCCAATTGATGTGGAGCGTATTCGCAAAAGTTTAGGACTAGATCAACCAATTTACGTGCAGTATATTTTATGGTTAAAAAATATTTTAACAGGAAACTTTGGTTACTCACTTCAAAATCATCGTCCTGTTTTAGATCTTATCGCAGAAAGATTACCCGCAACAATTGGGTTAATGGGATCATCTTTACTCGTCTCATTCGTAATCGCAATACCACTTGGACTATTTACAGGTGTGAAAAAGAATTCGTTCTTTGACCGCATTGTAAACTTTATTTCATATGTTGGTATTTCTATGCCGGTTTTCTGGTTTGCACTACTATTAGTCTACTTATTCTCTTTAAAATTGAACCTACTTCCGAGTATGGGTATGCGCACCGTAGGTAAAGATTCTGTTTGGGATATTGTGCAACACGGCATTTTACCTTGTATGGTGCTAGCGTTCCAAAACGTCTCTGTTTATATGAGATATATTCGTTCCAGTACAATTCAGCAATTAGAAGAAGACTATGTACAAATTCAATATGCGTACGGTGCTTCGAAAAAAACAGTTTTATTTAATCACGTACTTCGAAACGTATTAATACCAATCATTACAATTTTCGGATTATCCATTCCAAGTTTAGTAGGCGGGGCGTTTATTACGGAAACAGTATTCTCATGGCCGGGACTTGGTTCGCTCGGGGTGAATGCTATTTTTAGATTTGATTATCCAATTATTATGGCAATCACATTGTTATCATCGTTCATGTTAATTCTCGGTAATTTAATTGCTGATATTTTATATGGCGTAGTAGATCCGCGCATTCGAATGAGGGGGTGATTTGGAATGAATAATAGGAGATTTCAAACGTTAAAAAGTAGTTTTACGAAAAATAAGTTTGTACTAATAGGAGTTATTATACTTGCGGTTTTAACAATTGCATCGATATTCGCATTCGTATCACCGTACGATCCTAGTAAAATGTCGATTCCAGATCGTTTACAAGAACCGAGTATGAGTCATCCTTTCGGCACGGATGATTACGGAAGGGATTACTTAACGAGGGCATTATATGGCGGAAGAGTTTCACTTGCGGTCGGTTTCCTTGCGATGGTTGTTTCCATTACAATCGGAACCGCAGTCGGAACAATTAGCGGATATTTTGGCGGAAAGTTAGACAACTTCTTAATGCGAATTGTGGAAGTACTTATGTCAATCCCATCATTCTTCTTAATGCTGTTATTAAATGCTTATTTAAAACCAGGGATTACGACGTTAGTTCTTATTATTGGATTACTAACATGGATGGACACCGCTCGTATTGTAAGGGCAGAAACGCTATCTGTAAAAGAGCGTGAGTACGTTTTATATGCAAAAGTATCAGGACAGAAATCACTCACAATTATTGTAAGACATATCATTCCTAACATTTTATCAACCATTATTATCGCTGCGACATTAACAATTGCGACATCGATTTTAATGGAATCATCACTTAGTTTTTTAGGTTTAGGTATTAGAGAACCAGATTCTTCTTGGGGCAGCATGCTAAACAATGCGCAAGGATATATTGGTGAAGCTTGGTATTTAACACTTTTCCCAGGATTCCTTATCCTTTTAACGGTACTTAGTTTTAACGTAATTGGTGAAGCATTGAAGAAAGCTTTCGCACCAAAAGGAGCCGGACATGAAAACTAAAGTGTTAAGTGAAAGGAGTGAGAAGCGTGTCTGAAAAACTACTAGAAGTGAAAAATTTAAAGACTTCTTTTTTCATAGAAAGCGGAGAAGTAGAAGCAGTTCGCGGCGTTACATTTCGTTTAAATAAAGGAGAAGTAGTTGGTATCGTTGGGGAGTCTGGAAGCGGAAAGAGTGTGATGGCGAAGTCTGTTATGTCTCTCGTTACATCACCAGGGAAAGTGAAAGAAGGGGAAATTCTTTTTCATAATGAAAATATCCTTTCTAAATCTGAGAAAGAATTACGTTCTATTAGAGGAAATCAAATTTCACTTATCTCTCAAGACCCAATGTCAGCGCTAAATCCGGTCGTGAAAATTGGGAAACAAATGATGGAAGTAATTATACGTCATCAAAAAGTGAAAAAGAAAGAAGCAGAGCAAATCGCGGTCAACTTGTTAAAACAAGTCGGTCTTTCTTCACCAGAAGAAAGGGTGAAACAATATCCGCATGAACTAAGCGGAGGTATGAAGCAGCGAGTTATGATCGCAATGGCGATGTCTTGTAACCCTGACCTTCTCATTGCGGACGAACCGACGACAGCACTTGATGTAACGATACAAGCACAAATACTAGATTTAATGAAAAACTTAAAAAACGAAACGAACATGGCGTTACTTCTTATTACGCATGACTTAGGAATAGTCGCACAAAACTGTACACGCGTTATCGTTATGTATGGCGGACTTATTATGGAAGAAGGACCTGTACTTGATATTTTCCAATCGCCGAATCATCCATATACGAAAGGGTTATTAAACTCTCTGCCAAAAATAGCGAACGGCGTAAAAGAGAGACTCGCGCCAATTCAAGGTGTAACGCCAAACTTATTAAACCCGCCACAAGGTTGCCCATTCGCAGAGCGTTGCCCGCATGCGATGGACATTTGTGAAAAAGAACGTCCGCCATATTTTGAAATTGGAAACGAAAGACGTTCCATGTGCTGGTTAAACGATAGGGCGGTAGGTGATTTTCATGCATGAAGAAAACTTAATTGAAATTCGGAACTTAAAAAAATACTTTCCTATTAAAAAGGGACTATTCGGCAGAAAAACGGAGCAATTAAAAGCAGTCGATGACTTAAGTTTCACAATTAAAAAGGGTGAAACATTCGGGTTAGTAGGAGAATCTGGATGCGGAAAATCAACGACAGGAAGAAGTATCATTCGCTTACACGATGTCACTTCAGGTAACGTTTTATTTGATGGAAAAGATATCGCAAGTTTAAAGGAAAGTGAACTAAAAGAATATCGAAAACGAATGCAAATCATTTTCCAAGATCCATACGCATCATTAAACCCGGCAATGAATGTATTCCAAATTATTAGCGAACCGATGAACATTCACGGTTCTTACGAAAAAGAAGAACAAAAAGAAATCATTTTAGACCTTCTGAAAAAGGTAGGATTAAAAGAAGAACACTTATATCGCTACCCGCACGAATTTAGCGGGGGCCAGCGCCAGCGCATTAGCATCGCGCGTGCATTATCTGTAAAACCAGACTTTATCCTATGTGACGAACCAATCTCAGCACTCGATGTCTCAGTCCAAGCACAAGTCGTAAATATGCTGCAAGACATACAAGAAGAAACAGGAGTCACATATTTATTCATCGCACATGACCTATCTATGGTAAGACACATATCAGACCGCATCGGAGTCATGTACTTAGGAAACATAGTAGAAATTGCCGACAGTGAAGACCTATACACAAAACCGGCACATCCATACACACAAGCACTACTCTCATCTATGCCAGAACCAGATCCAACAAACATTGGCAAAGAACGGATTATCCTAGAGGGAGAAGTACCGAGCCCTCTAAACACACCATCCGGCTGCAAATTCAGAACGCGCTGCAAATTCGCCACTGAAAAATGCGCACAGGAAGTACCGAAGATGGTTGAGATTGCGAAGGGGCATGAGGTGGCTTGTCATTTGTTTTAGAGGGAGAGCACTAGGGGGGACCTGGTGCTTTTTTGTTTTGTTAGTAAGGGATGGGGGCGTTTTTATACTAATAAATTTTATTTAGAATTATAGCGTAAAGTAATCTTTATTCGTATATCAATATAAAATAAAGGGTCGGAAAATAAGATGACACCTTTGAGGTTTCATCTTATTTGAATTTCTTATCGTATAATTTTCCTATACCTAATGTTAATAAAAAACATAATAATGATAAAGGGATATAGTAGTATATGAGTTTGTTTGGTGTATCAAAATAGCTTGGGTATGCATAATAAATTGGGAAAACAATGAAACAATGTAAAAGAAAGTACGAAACCCCTAAAATTAAGTTTTTCATAGATGATCATCTCCTTACTAGAGATTAACGATATTTTGTTTGTGATTTGCCTTTCAAGTTCTTTTGGGAATACATTACCACTTTAGAGACGCCGCCAGGAGTCCCAGAGCTATATGTAATTATCATAGACATTGGTTTCCAATATGCAGAAGCAACTGAATAATATGTTCCTGCAATAAAACTACCCGCCGCGACAAGGTTACCTCCTAAAAATCCAGAAAGCCCAATTAATGCTCCATTCATTAAGTATACATTTGTCATATCTGCTATTTATCTAGTATAAGTCGTGCCTGGTTTTCCGCACTGTATAGCAGGATAACATGTATATTGAGTTATATTAGGTGATATTATTTGTACCTCTTGTTCAATTAATTCATTTTCTAACTCTTCCGCATAAGAATTAGCAGGTGCTACTGCTAACATAGAAAATGTACAAAGTGTAGATGTTACCCCATAC
Organism: Bacillus sp. AP50; assembly: GCF_040492675.1. Taxonomy (NCBI): domain Bacteria; kingdom Bacillati; phylum Bacillota; class Bacilli; order Caryophanales; family Bacillaceae; genus Bacillus; species Bacillus sp. AP50. Next base: position 2,667 of record NZ_JBEUTW010000188.1, on the reverse strand, counting down.
CCATCAACTTAACAACTTTATAACTTTATAACACTCTAAAACAACATTTCCCTAAAATGAAAAAAATGCTATTCTTTATATATATATTTCTCCAGCAAGAATAGCGTTTTTTTATATCGATGGTTCTTCTATTTAATTACGATAGATAATTTGTAATTAGCATGTTCGTTTAGTTGAGTTAAGAATTGATCAAGGGCTTCATTAGATGGAAACTTACACTCTAGAAGATAACAACCTTCACCGCTAATTTTGAAGTTCTTTATGATATATTCCTGTTGTGTTTTTACAAATGATAAATAGGAACTGTGTTGAATGCTCCTTGTATAAATATTTATAAATGCGTGAACATAGTAACCTAGTTTTCTTTCATTCAGTTTAATCGTATAACCTTCTATGATGCCTTTCTCTTCTAGCCTTATTACTCTAGATGAGGTTGCTTGCCCCGTCAGATGGACTTTTTCTCCTAATTCCTTCATTGACGTACGGCCATTTTTCAATAACGCTTCTAGTATTTTTTTATCTGTATCATCTAACACCGTGACACATCCTTTCACATTTCAAGTCAAACCTTATAAATTTTTGATTTTATCTATGTAACATGATTTCTCTCATATTTTATACTATTGTTGAATCATATAAAAGGGAGGAATACCGCATGGATATTAGACTTATACGTAATGCAACACTTGTTGTACATTATGCAGACAAAAAGTTTTTGATCGATCCTTTTTTAGCTGACAAAGGATCCATTCCACCGTTTCCAAATACACCAAATCAAGATATGAGAAATCCGTTAGTTAGTTTACCAATTTCTATAGAAGAAATTATTCAGGTTGATGCGGTTATCATCACGCATTTACATCCTGATCACTTTGACGAAGTTGCTAAAAAAGTTTTACCTAAGGATATAAAAATCTATGCACAAAATGAACATGATATTGAGGCTATTAATAAAGAAGGCTTTCACAATATAGAATCTTTACAGCATGTTACCAACATAGAAGAAATTAAGCTATTTAAAACAAATGGACAACATGGAACTGGCGAAATCACAAAGTTTACCGGTGAAGTATCAGGTATCGTATTTAATCATCCAGACGAGCCGAGATTGTATGTGGCAGGTGATACAATATGGTGTAACGATGTTCAACAAGCAATTGACACGCACGACCCTGAAGTTATTGTGATCAATGGAGGTGCTGCTCAGTTTCTAGAAGGTGGCCCTATTACAATGACAAAAGAGGATATTTATGACACAAAACAGGCAGCACCACAGGCCAAAATTATCGTTTCTCATATGGAATCACTTAACCATTGCCTATTAACCAGAAAGGAATTGAATGACTTTATTGATGAGAAAGGATTATCTAACACTATTTTAGTGCCATCTGATGGGGAGTCCTATTCGTTTTAAAGTGGTGCAGTTAACTTAAACCAGAATATGAAAAGCCCGCTTTCTTAGTATGATGAGAAATTGGGCTTTCGTTACTTCACAATCTTTGGTCTATAGAAAAAGGAAAAAATCACACCTGAAATTAAACTGATATAACCTTAAGTTGATGGATGTGAGATGTTACCCCAATAAACGCCTTTTTTAGTTTCATATTGATTCCCCCATCCTATTGTAAATGATATATTTTTCTGTATATTCTTATATTATTTGTTTTATTTACAAAAATATAGGCTTTTTTAATATATTAAACTTTGTGTATGCGCTTTCAAAGGTGGTTAACGAACTAAATAATACATGTCATAATGGAATAGAAGAGAAGTGAATTTGATTATTTTTCCGTTATACAATTCAAAAAACCTCTACATATAAGTAGAGGTTTTTAAATTATATATTAATGAATTATGCTTTCTTAGATAAAGTAAATTGAGTTCAGATAAACGAAGAACATAGAATACATAATTTTAACTAGACTTATTATTAGCTAGTGTATCCCCACCACCAAGCTCCGCCTCAATCTGCGAAGTCTTCGATGACTCATCCATACGCCAATACGTAATAAAGCTGACCGCGATACATCCAGCTACGTAGAAGTAGAATAGTGATTCCATTCCGATACTTTTTAGCCATAATGCGATGAACTCAGCTGTTCCGCCGAATATCGCAACTGTTAGTGCATATGGTAAACCTACGCCAAGTGCGCGAATTTCAGTTGGGAAGAGTTCTGCTTTTACAATTGCGTTAATGGAAGTGTAGCACCGATCATCATGAGTAAGAATGCACCGATTGAATTTGCATACTTTGGAGTGAACCAATAAAGTGAGACAAGGATAGAACACCCAGTCTGTCGTGTGTAGATGTAAACGACAAATTGAAGGTGTTTCTTTCTTTTGTAGGGAGCGTGGATGCCGGTGTGGGATTGGTTGGTGGTTTTGGTGATAGTTTTCGCGAAATTTGTCGATAAATCGATATGTTGTGTCGAAACGTTGATATATTCGGAGTTACGATCGATATAATTGAATAATCGTTGATATATTTTTGTAAAGAGTGGGATTGGTTGTAGATTAATGGTCAGCGACTGTCTATATTTGTATCTCCTATCATATAATTCCCTTTATTTTTTAACTATAATGCTGGGAAAGCACGTAAAGTAAGACAAAGTATTAAAAATCATCGTGATGAAGTGTATCGTATTGATGTATGTATTGTAGAAGATC
>NZ_JBEUTW010000187.1:0-17373 GCF_040492675.1 Bacillus sp. AP50 | reverse complement strand
GGTTCCTACTGTCCCATGTCACCTAATACTATATACTTATATAAGTTGATTCGACACAAAAAATAATATCCTTCTTTTAATGTAGAATTTATCTTTATTTTTGCTTTTCTATAACTATCAAATAAAATATAAGTGCTAATTTACTTAAGTATATATTTCCTAAAGAACATTTATACTCTCCCTTTAGTAGGGTCAATGAAAAGGATGGTGTTTTTATGGATATTTCACTAGCAAAAGGGTTTCAACTATTCTCTCAGGAATTACATCATCATTTATCCCCTCAGATTCTTCAAAGGTTCGCAAAAGATGTAGGGTTTATTTGTCCTGCGAGTAAATTTAAATAAGGCTGAATAAGATAAAATCGTCATGCCGTTAAAGAAACTGATAATCTTCAAAAAACAAGCTGAATTAACATAAATAACTATCAAGAGATAAAAATTTTGTTTTGGGGGTGCCTCAAAATATTAGCTTGATGGGCATGTGGCGAGACCCCATATACTGAAAATTATGTACCAAATGGTATTCCTAAGGATCAATTAGATCAGGATTTTCGAGATGCTACTGAAAATTTATATAAGGTATTTCAAGGAGCATCTCATTTACTTATGGAAACAGTGCTTGGAGAAGGATTAAGTGATACATTACGCGATAAATAGTTGAATGTTTACTCATTTATTTTTGAGAACCGTCTTTTTGCTGACAAGCATTGACGGTTCTTTTTATGTCGAAATATGCTTATGAATCCAATTGATTTGTATTCAGACATTAAATTCACAACCTGGGTGTTTTTGCCCGAATCCCCGAAATGGGGGAATAAGCTTATGTTATTTAAACTTTATATCCAGTGTCAAAAAGTGTAGACAATGATAATGCAGGTAGAGCCTTTGTGGACAGATTAATACATTTACGTTATGAGAAAGATGATGGCAGCGTTGTAGTAATAAAACCTGAATAACCTAAAGCTCCAGAGGGAGAGAAAAAATGGGATTGGAATGATGAATGTAAACGTATTGCTAAACAGGAAGAACAAGGGAGAAGGGCTGCTTATATGCAACAAATGGGAAGGGAGAGATGAAATGACGAAGTAGAAACTTTTTATAAAAATAAACTTAATTAATCTAAAAAAAATGAGCAATGAACTCTGTTTTTTGGAATTGAAGGTAATATTTTACTGTTAAAAACCATATAATAAATCGCATTTTCAAATGCGATTTATTATGATTGGAGGAATTTTTGTGGAAAGAATTGGAAGGGAGAGGAAGATTTTTACAACAGATTCAAGTCAAATTATGAGTTGGGATGAGATTAAAGGAAAAGAGTTAGTGCAAATAAAAACTTTCAATGAAAAAAGGAGAGGGTACAATGAAGGTTTTAGTATGACTCTTGAACAGGAGAGAAAAGTTAATGCTCAGCTTACTAAGTGGACAGAACTAGTATTTTTTTTAAAAGCAATGGCTGAAGTGTCCCTAAGGGTTCAAGCACAAACACCTTTAAATTTATTTGATGAGGCAGGTGGTGCAATACGTCTACAAGCGCTTGCGAAAGCTGCAATTGCTATCGGGATTGAGTCTGATTTTACTGTTGAAGAATTAATGAAATCTCTATTAGCACAACCTGAAATGAGTGGGTTACCAGGACAGCTTATAGAATTAATTCTTGATGAAGTTACGTTAGAAGGTGAACTATATGCTCAAGCTGCGGTTGCTATTATGGCATACGCAAATATGGTGGTGACAGGTTCTTTTTTTAAAAGTGAGGATGTACCAGAGCCTGGTTTTCAGATGCTATATGAATGTGGTTATGGATTTATTGCAGGTGGAGGCTACCATTGCTTTGTTCAAGCAAAAATCCCAAATTCTCGAAGACTAGTAAACTTGATTTCAGACCATATTGTTGGTGAGATTCTTAAATCAGCAGAAGAAAAGAATATCTCATCTTATCAAATAAGTTTGGTGGAGGCTCCTTTAAAAATGGGATTACGCCTTGCTTATGAAATTGGAGAGGGTCTAGGAAATTCTAGTATTCATAGTGATCCAATTATGATGACTCGTAGTACTGGAATTATTATAGAGGAGGGACAAAGATGGTTTCTTAGGCAACTTGCCAGTTTTGGAGGAGAGCAAGTAACTAGTATTTTGCAATCAGTAGGAATCCCATCGTCAGAAATAAATAACCTAATTAAAAAAATGCCAATAAACCCCGATACGATGGAAGATCACTTGAATAATTTAATTAAAAATGCTTTCCTTGTAATATCAGAAGTTTCACAGGAAGAAATGAAAGCGACGTTGATACAGTCTATATCTATAATGTGGGCAGGATGGATTCTTTACATAGAAATGTCGAAGAAATTGATGGAAAAAGACGTTTCTCAATTTGAATTCAAAGGATCATTAGATACTAATATACCAGAATCAATTTTAAGGTGGATTAATAACGATCTAGGTAACCCACCTAATCAAATGTTAAAAATCGAGGATATTATTTCTTATTTAACTAGTAAACCACTAAAACAAATGCTTCAAAATCATCAGGAATTTCATTATATGATACAGTTGTTTCAAAAAGCTTTTACAGGAAATTCCGAAGAAGTTGTAAAGAACTTATTTGCAGTTCCACCTAGAGATCCAATGAATCCAGATGTTACTAGATTACAAGATTTGTACGATGGTCTTCAATTATATTATACAGAACATTTTTTAGAATCCATTAATAATATATCGAGTATAGTATTCCCTAATAACAGTGAATCTAAGGTATTGTTGGAAAATTCACTTCTTCCCGCTTTAGATATGAGTATACAAGTAGTCATTCCGGAGATGATTAAGTACTTCCCAAATGGTCAAGGAAGAAAAAAAGAAATGCTCGAAGGGTTTTCCTCTTCGCTACTTCCATGTATAGGAAGAACCATTATCCGACTTTTTGACGGAATTCTCTCACAAACTCAAAAGCAACTAGAAAAAAAACTGAACGAAGCAGCTAATCAGATTAAGAATATTGATGTTCCAAAAAGATTAAAAGGCTATTATGATGAAAATCTACTTGATTTTATGGTTCTACCTTTGGAAAAAGCATTACGATTAATATCAATCTATGTTGGAGAACATCCCTATCCAAAAGATGTTTTAGAATCTATGATGAAGGTATTTACTCCTATTCCGCCTGGACAGACTTTACAATACATGGAGAATTTAAAGGACCCCACGTGGATTCCACAAGCAGAGAGTCTCCAAGAATGTATGAGTGAACTAGCGGAATTTTTGTTCATGGATATGCCAGGGTTTAGTGGACAAATGATTATTGCTCTTCTCGACGCGATGCTTGCATATTTATTAAAAATCCTTGATGATCTCATTAAAAGAGTTCAGGGAATTGTTAATAATATAGTGAAAGAGATAACGAAGCAATTGAATGAAAAAATAGGAATAGTAGAACCGATAGTTGAACGTTATCGTAATTCAGAGATAATTGAATCTGAAATTGGCCGTATATTACTTCCATTCGCTCGCAAAGAAGTGGAGAAACAAATTGAGGGATCAATAAGACAATCTGTAGTTAAAGTAGTATTCCCCGAAATTGAAACTGCTTTTGGAGAATGGAATTTAGATGCTAAGAATGTACTGGATGCAATTCGTCAGAGACAAAAACAGGGATTTATCCAACTGGTTCTTAATGATTTGACTAATCATTTAAAACAGACGTTGAAAATACCTAGTTTTGACATAAATATTCCTGTTAAATTTCCAGATGTTACGATACCAGCTACTCTAATTACTCCTGCTATTAAAATTAAAGGTCGTACTTTTAATTTTAATGTGTATGATGTATCCTTACAACAAAAGGAAATTATAACTATAATAATTCAAAAAATCAGTGAAAAATTCGATTGGACGAGTGCTTATGCTAGAATTATGCGTTACGCTCCAAGTGTTTTTAAGATGGAACAGGATATTGAAAGTTTTATACAAAATAGAAAAGGCATAGAACGAGAGTACGGAGCAGAACAGAACCGTTCTCTGCCAATTATCCAAAACTTTCATGATGCAATGCTTATAGTTCGTCCATGCACTGAATCATTCGATAACGTTGAACTGTTCATTCATCTTCCCGGTAAATCAGATCTTATTTATCAAGGTGAAAGAGGATGGGACCAGGTAAATATTTACCTTAATCGAGTTAAACTTTCGTTACAAACATTCACTTATTTAGATGATATAAAAATATTAAATCGACCATCAGGTATTGTTTTATATCGTACTGTAAACATCCTAAATTTACGTAAAGGTGTTAATGTACTGCATGTAGTAATGAATAATTCTAAGAATTATAGAACCGAAGCTATGACAACTTTTGTTATTGAATAATTTTTTTATACAAAGGTCTAATGAACGGGTATTCCTATAAGATAAGAAAAGCTTAAATCTGTTAGTACGCATAGGTTTAAGCTTTTTCTGCTTTCCCATCGCTTCTTGTAGGTTTTCCATCACCAACTATTTGTGGCAACAATCATTTTACAATCATTATCTATGTGATATGCTTAAAGACATTTAAATATCCTCGAAATTTTAAGCTATAGTTCCATAAGAAAAATCGCTATGATATGGTAAATGTCAAAAAAAACTTGTCATTAAAAGATTGGACAAGGTTTTTTATTTTGAAAAAGGAGAACTATCATTTGTTTATTGTATGATTTTTTTTCTTTTTAAAATAATGTAAGTTGAGCAGAAGATATTTTTTCTCTGTTTGTGTAGGTTTCCTACTAAAAACTCCATTTTATCATACTGCTTATCTGTAATCGTTAATGTGCGAATAGAACCTTTTTCGGGAATATAGGGGCTATATCCCATTGCTATCAAGTTAAAAAATTTTTCACCCAAAACAAAAAAACGAGCTGAATTCACATAAATAACTATGGAAGAAAACAAAAACTTGGGATTAAAGAACTTGTGATGTATGACTATATTGGCTGTTTTTATTCAGAAGGATATATTAATCCTGAGTATACATTTGTATTTAATCATAAGGATATCGAAGAAATTATATTTGTAGGTTTTATAGAGGAGGAAGAAGAGGTATTTGTAGGATTGCTTAATTGAATATGATCTAGAAACAGATGATCTTCAAATTCCGATAAAACTAGCAATCTCCACGCCAAACTTGGACAAATCCTAAGCGGGGGAAAAACGGACGCGAAAATGATGAAGAGATTACTATTTTCAAATCAGTTGGTTTGGCTGTAGTAGATATTATCGTTGCGAATTATTTGTATGAGAAAGTAGTGGAGCGCGGGATGGGATTGAGTTTTGAGGGACTGCCTTTTGGTGGTCTTTTTTGCATAAAATCTTGTAAAGTAAGAAAAAGTTGAATATTAATATTCTAATATTCAATAGAAAGATAAAATGTTTTAAAGTTCAAAATAATACATTATAATATATTTAGTAAAATTAACCAATTTATATTTTGCTCATTATGTATTAAAGGGGAAATGAAAATGGCTGGACAAATTCGTATGTCACCAGAGGAGCTTAAATCAAAAGCAGCTCAATATGGACAAGGTGCAAATCAAATTGAGGACATTTTAAGTCAACTACAAAATTTACAAAATGAATTAAGAGGAGAATGGGAAGGTCGTGCTTTTGAAGGTTTTGATCAACAGTTCAATCAATTAAAGCCAAAAGTACAAAACTTCGCACAGCTATTACAAGAAATTAATATGCAGCTTAATAAAACTGCAGAAGCTGTTGCTTCTCATGATGAAGAATTATCACGTAATTTCGGTTTGAAATAAAAATTGTCATACTCTATATAATAAGCATTTTAAATGAGCCATACAGCTTATAGTGTATGGCTCATTTGATTGCATGCCCAACTTAGCTGGACACACGTTTAAAAAGAGTGATATTGATAGGGAATTTTCATATATTTATTGGGATTTCTTTGGCATCTTCTGAAAATTAGAGAAAGGATTTGAGTGATGGGACAATTTCAAAGTAATTTTCAAACGGCACAACAAATTGCTACGCAGATGAGAACAGCTTCGAATATAATCCAAAGTGCAACAAATCGTTCTATAACAAAGGCGACGCGTACAACACTATCTGTTAATTCCAAAGCACAAGAAGCGAATCAACAAATGTTAGATTTTACGAAACAATTTTCCACTGCCTTTCAACAAGCGGTCGATAATATTCATTCAGTAGCCCAAGAGTTTGAGAGAATGGATAACGAACTTCACAACACTTTTCGCTAATGTGACAACCTACGTAAGGGTAAAATAGTAGGAGGAATATAATGAGTCAAGATATTGAAAAACAAATCAATCAAGTAAATCAAAAGTTAAGAAGTGTATTTGAAGAACAAGACCGAAATCAATCCGCGATTCACATTCAGGAGCAAGCGGAAGCAGATTTTTATGAATGGAGAGGTCGAAACCATCGTTTGTTTGATCGAATTTTAGGAACTTGGCATGGTGATAGAGAAATGTCTCAGTTTTTTATGAATACATATCAAGAGGCACAACATATTGAACGAAAAGTCACATTTGAATTAGAAAACCAAAAAGAAACGTTGCTTAAAGAAAGACGAAACCTTAGTGATTTAGAAAACGACCTTTCCTATCAACAACAACAATTAGCGAGGGAGGTCAATGCATGAGCTTAAATATGTATTTAGGAGAAGTACAAGGCCAAACTCAAAGTATGAATGCTGTATGTAACGCTACTATTCAAGGTATGGAACAAGTCATTCAGTCAATTGATGCCTTTGCAATTGATACTGTTCTACAAGGACAAACTTATAGCAGTGCAAAATCATTTTTTGTACAAACCTTTCGTCCTTTAGCGCAAGGAATCATTTATCTGTGTGAAGAGTTAATTCGTCAGAACGATGCTTTTCCAAGTCAATTTCAATCACAAGTCGCTTCCACGGATGTAATTGAACAAGAAATATTAGAACAAATTCGAGAAATTGACCGAATGAAAGCAAGTATGGAAGCCATCAGCCAAGCTATGCTAATCCCAGGTATGGACGCTATGGCGAATCTTTTTACTGTGATGAGGAAAAAACTGCAAGAAAAGCTGGATCATTTGTATCAATTCAATCAGACCTCTAGTAATAATTATAGTACAGCACTTCAATTAGCAGCTAGTATTGCTGCAGGTCTTGCAGAAGTTCAAAGTGGGAAAGGGTTTAGTCCTGCAAGTGGTACATTTAGTACGCAGGGATTGAATATGGAGTGGACAACTTCTATTCAGGAGATTAATGAAGATAGGAAGCGTCAGGCCGATAATCATTTAAATGGTAGTTCAATTGAAGAAGGAACAATGTGTGGTCCGTTAAATAGTGAGAAAAAAGATGAATCTTTACTAGATACGTTTAAACATGGTGTCGAAGATATTTATGAAGGTGCTTTGGACTTTATACAAGGCGCTGGCAGTGCAGTAGCTGAAGACTATATTGGACTAACACCACTTGATAATGATAAATTAGAAAGCAAAGCAACTTATCAAGCTGGAAGATTTACTGGACATGTTATATCAACGGCAGGATCTATTGTAGAAATTTTTGAAGGTATTTCAGTCATAGGTGGGGCTAATTTCTTAACATTCGTCGCAGAAGTAGGAAGTGGTGGGTTAGCATCACCAATTGTTCTTCCATTAGATGCAGTTGCTACAGCGGCTGGTGTTGGTGTTGTTGTACATGGTGGATTGGTTTGGGATAAATCGATTCAAAATGCTAAGGATACTCTTCAAAAATTCGAGTCTTCTCCATCTTCTGGTGAGCGTATTAATAAAGTTAAAGAGAATGGTAAACTTAATAAAGAGGAAAATGCTACTAAAGGGATGGATAATACCAGTAATAAAACCAGCGGAGATAATCCAAAAGTAATTGAGGAATTAGAGGGACCTGTTATTGATGGAAAGCGAGTTGGAAGTGGAGAAAAGATTGATAAAGTAAAACCTATTTGGGGAAGAGATGAAAAAGGAAAGCCTATCATAGTAAAAGAGTTTCCTCATGTCCCTAAGGAACATGGCTTTTCTGATATTGTTGATAATTACTCAAGATTTGCTGATGAATTTCCATTGGTGGGAGGAGATCGCATTAGTAGAAGATTCTTCCAAATAGAAGGAAGCAATGGTGGTAAAAAAGGCGTCTTTGAGTGGATTGTTGAACCAAATGGAAATGTAAGTCATAGAAGATTTATTGAAAATGGTACTGTTACAGGGAAACCAAATCAAGTTCCAAAAAAGTAAAAGGAGAATTATATGGATTTAATAGATTTTAAGAACAAAGGTCTTAAGTATGATTGGAAAACTATTTATACCGGTGTAAATAAAAAATATTTCGAACCGAATGTCATTTCTGATTATGCGGTAGAACTAATGGAAGCCGGTGATGATGAAGCTTTTGTTAATGAACTAGCTTGGGGAATAGATTCTAGTGATTTAGATAAAATTTTGTTTGAAATTAAAGATTTCCACTTTCCTAATCTAGAAGAAAGTAGTGAAGAATTACAGAATGAGATAAGTAAACTCAGATTCGTTTACTTATCTAAGTTAAAAGAAAAGATTACTGATGAGGATGAACTATTAAATAGAATTGCAGAGTTTTATGATAGACATGATTATCCTGAAGATATGACATGTTTTATTACTTATATGCCCCAAGATACCCCAACTACGAAGGAAGATTTGTTAAATAGGTTTTATAAATTTTTGGATTCAGAGAAAAAATTTATTGAATAGCTACTTTGCTAGATTCTGAGGGCAAGAAATGAATTTTTTGAAGAACAAGCCTTCTTTAAGATTGAATATTTCAATGAACCATGTTATCTAGCTTGGAGTAAGTGAAGAGAAAGTTACATATGGAGAATGATCAACAAAAGAGACCTAACATTTGCGGTCTCTTTTGTTGATTTAAATTAAAAAGTATCATTTAAGTGGATGCCCTTTTATACCTCTTACTTTACATACAAATAGGCTTCAATTGCTGATACATAGTATCTTTTATCCTTGCTGTTATGTACTTTGTATTGTGGTGCTCCATTCACAGTTACCTTTACATCAATGGTAAATCCTAATTTTACCTCTAAAGCACCAACAACATCTTTACCCTGCCAAGAAAGAGATTCATCGAGTTCAGGTAAACGAAGAACATAGAATACATAATTTTAACTAGATTTATTATTAACTAAACTATCCCCACCACCAAGCTCCGCCTCAATCTGCGAAGTCTTCGATGACTCATCCATACGCCAATATGTGATAAAGCTGATAGCGATACAACCAGCTACGTAGAAGTAGAATAGGGACTCCATTCCGATACTCTTTAGCCATAGTGCGATGAACTCGGCTGTTCCGCCAAATATCGCAACTGTTAGTGCATATGGTAAACCTACGCCAAGTGCGCGAATTTCGGTCGGGAAGAGTTCTGCTTTTACAATTGCGTTAATTGATGTGTAACCAGTAACGATAATGAGACCGACCATCATGAGTAAAAATGCTACGATTGGTTCTGTCGTTTTTTCCATGAAGAAGAAGATCGGTGCTGTTAGTAATGTTCCGAGAATACCGAATGCCATTAATAGTGGGCGGCGTCCGATTTTATCGGATAGTAGCCCCGCAATTGGTTGAAGTACAACGAAAATAAGTAGTGCGATAAAGTTAATCCAGCTTACAACTTCTTTCGGAAGACCGACTGTGTTTACCATGAACTTTTGTAAATATGTTGTGTACGTATAGAATGCGACAGTACCTCCGAGTGTTAGGCCAACTACTGTTAATACTGCTTTCGGGTGCTTCATAAGAGCGCGAACGGTTCCTGCGCTTTCGCGTTTTTGCGATTTTATGTTTGCGAACTGTTCCGATTCATCCATTGTACGGCGAAGCCATAATACAGCTACTGCGCCCATTGCTCCAATAATGAACGGGATGCGCCAGCCCCAAGCTTTCATATCTGGTTCGCTTAGTAATTGCTGAAGAACAATTTGAACGCCTAACGCAACCATTTGTCCGGCAACGAGCGTGACATACTGGAAGCTTGAATAAAAGCCGCGGCGTCCACTACTAGCCATTTCAGATAAATACGTTGCGGAAGTTCCGTACTCTCCGCCGAGTGATAATCCTTGTAGTAAACGGGCAAGAACTAAAATAATTGGTGCCATAATACCGATGCTTTCGTAACTAGGTGTACAGGCGATAATTAAGGAACCACCGGCCATAACCGTAATGGAAAGCGTTAATGCTGCCCGGCGTCCGTGCCGATCCGCATAGCGTCCCATTAATAAACTTCCGATAGGGCGCATTAAAAACCCAACTGCGAAAATAGCTGCTGTGTTGAGTAACTGACTCGTTGGATCTCCTTTAGGAAAGAACTCTGCTGAGAAGTAAACAGCGAAAGCAGAGTAAACGTACCAATCGTACCATTCAATTAAATTGCCGACAGAACCTTTGAAAATATTGCCGGCGACTCGATTAGATTTTGCTTGAGCCATAATAATTCCTCCTCTTGCTTATAAATAAAATGATAATTATGAAAGCGTGTTCATTATAGTTGAATTGTACTGTCTGTAGAATAAAATCTCAATATTATGACAATTTTATTCTTTTTGTACTTTATGTACATGGAGAGTTTTAATAGTTGCTTCCTTATTCGTTTTGTCATAATAATAGAAAAAGGAGATTGATAGTTTAGAATATTTTATCAAAGGATATGAAGCATGAAAAAATCACGCAAAGTGTCATTACAAACGAAAATAGTAAGCTTAATTATCGCGTTAATTTTATTTGTCGTTCTCCTATTAACAGGAATATTTGTTTACATTCAGTCCGTTGATACGAAGCACCAAGTGGAACAGTTAGCACTGCAAACGGCTAAATCTCTTTCTTTCATGCCAGCTATAAAAGATGCTTTTCAAAATAAAGAACATAAAAGTACGATCCAATCCATTGCGGAACAAGTTCGTGAGCAAGCTGATGCAGATTATATCATTATAGAAGATCGCTTTGGGGTGATGTATTCCCATTCAAATTCGGAATTAATTGGCACAAAGAGTAACAACCCGTATAACTATGAGGCACTTACTTTTGGTGGCTATTATACACTCGAAGGAAATGGTACAAGTGGTCCAGCTTTAATGGCGAAAGCACCCATTATTGTTCGTAATGGAGATTACGAACAAGTAGTAGGCGTTGTGACAGTAGAGTTTTTAATAAAAGGTATTGAATCTAACATACTGAGCAGAACGAAAGAAATTATACTCTTTTCCTTAGCTGTATTAGTAGTCGGAATTATTGGCGGCATTCTTTTAGCACGTAGCATTCGGAAAGACACACTCGGTTTAGAGCCAAATGAAATTGCAGCGTTATACCGTGAAAGAAGTGCGATATTACTATCTATAAAAGAAGGAATTATAGCTATTGATCAAAACGGTTTTATTACGATGATGAACACCTCGGCAGAAGAAATGCTACATGTAAATTGTGATTATATGCAGCAACACATTTCAAAAGTTTTACCAGAATTTAATATGGAAAGAGTGCTAGAAAACGATCAAGAAATCGCGTTTCAAGATAAAGTGTTTATTTTAAATAGGACGCCGATACTTGAAAATAACAGTACGGTAGGAATGGTATGTAGTTTTAGAGATAAAACAGAACTGCAAAACCTTGTGAACACAATATCTGAGGTAAGAAAGTATTCTGAGGACTTACGCGCTCAAACACATGAATTCACAAATAAACTTTTCGTCTTATCGGGATTACTTCAGCTAGGACATTACAAGGAAGCGATTGAATTTATTCAGCAAGAATCTAATATTCATCAAAGCCAAAATCATATTTTATTCCATCAAATTCATGATGCAAAAGTACAAGCAATTTTATTAGGGAAAATCGGAACAGCATCTGAGAAGAAAATTGATTTTCATATTGAAGGAGATAGTGCGCTTCATCCGTTACCAGACCATATAAAGGTGTCGCACCTCATTACGATCCTTGGAAACATAATCGATAATGCGTTTGATGTGGTGAGTGGGCAAGAGGAGAAGAGAGTTTCCTTCTTCGTTACGGATATAGGACACGATATTGTATTTGAAGTGATAGATAGTGGGATAGGAATACCGGTAGAAAAAATTACGACCATTTTTCAAAAAGGATTTTCAACGAAAGGGAATGATCGTGGTTACGGATTAGCGAATGTGAAAGAAATGGTAGATCTACTAGAGGGAACAATTGAAATTCAAAACGAGAAAAATGGGGGAGCGATTTTTACAATTTACCTTCCGAAAACATTGAGAGAAAGTACATGACAAACAGGGGGATGGGCATATGTTGAAGGTTGCAATTGCAGAAGATGATTTCCGCGTCGCGCAAATTCAGGAAGAGTTTTTATTAAAAATAAAGGACGTAAAAGTGATTGGAAAAGCATTGAACGCGAAAGAAACGATGGAACTACTACAAAAGGAAGAAATCGATTTGCTTCTATTAGATAATTACTTACCAGATGGAATTGGAACTGACTTATTACCACAAATTCATGCTGACTTTCCAAACGTTGATGTCATTATGGTGACAGCGGCGAATGAAAACCATATGTTAGAAAAAGCAATTCGAAATGGTGTAAGTAACTACCTTATAAAACCGGTCACGTTAGAAAAATTCGTTCGCACAATTGAAGACTATAAAAGAAAGAAGCAACTATTACATAATAACAATGAAGTAAATCAAGCACTCATCGATAATTTTTTCGGCATTTCACAAACACAAGACATAAAAAACTTACCGACAGGTGTTGATCCGTTAACACTGCAAAAAGTGAAAGGAGTTATAAAAGGATTCGAAGAGGGCATTACAATAGAAGAAATGGGAGAACAAATGGGGGCCTCCAGAACAACCGCAAGAAGATATTTAGAATACTTAGTAGCGACAAACGAATGCACAGTAGAGTACACATACGGCATTATCGGACGACCAGAACGAAAATACCGAATAGGAAGAGGACTATGAAAAAACGATTATTACTATGTATATGGATCATGACAGGAGTAATAGTAATAGCTGGTTGTTCCTCGGAAAAATCCCATACGAATAAAGTGAACATCGACAAATTAGAAATCGTTGCGCCAAACGTTCAAGGAGCAGGATGGGACTTAACAGCACGAGCAATGCAAAAAACACTAACAGAAGAAAAAATCTTCACAAAACCAATCACAGTCACAAACAAAGTAGGTGGCAGCGGTGATGTCGGATGGAAATATACGAAACAAAAAGGCGGTCACGTACTGGCGATTAACTCAAGCTTACTCATAACGAACAACCTACTAGGCCACAGTAAACTAACATATAAAGACTTCACACCGCTCGCAATACTTGCATCAGATTGGGAAGTTGTTGTCGTATCAAAAGACTCAAACATAGAAAACGCAAACGAACTAATGAAACAACTAAAACAAAACAAGAAAAACTTCAAAATCGGCGTTGCCCCAGGCCTAGGAAACGACGATCACCTATCCTTCGTACAAGTAAGCAAAGCATTCGGCATAAACCCTGCCGAACTACAATTCTTCGTCTACGAAAACAAAGAAAAAATCATAAACGCCCTAACGAACAAACAAATCAGCGCCGCAACCATGACCCTATCCGAAGCCGAAAAACAATACAAAGCTGGCAAAATAAAAATACTAGCCGTATCCGCACCAAAACGACTAGACCGACTACCAGAAATCCCAACATGGAAAGAACAAGGAATCGACGTCATCTTCCAACACTGGAAAGGGATCATGGGCCCAAAAGATATGACGGAGGAAGAGGTTGCTTATTGGGATGGTGTTATTAAGAAGATGGTGGAGAGTGATAGTTGGAAGGGGATTTTGAGGGAGCGGGGTTGGGAGAGTTTTTATAAGGGGAGTGGGGAGAGTAGGGTGTTTTTGGAGGAGAAAGTTTTTGAATATGGAGGAATGATGAGAGAAGGTGGAATGAAAAAATAAGAGGTAGTAATCATATAGAAACAAAGTGAATTTGTTATAAACAAAAATCTCCTTCTCAATTCACATAATAATTACGTAAATAGAGAAGGGGATTTTTGGTGATATAAAGATTGTAGGTTAAACTAAATTACTCTTTAACGTTATTGGCAATAACAGAAGCAATATAAGAGTTATTCAGCCAATAACACTGCTTTGTAATATGCTGACCATTAGGTAAAGTTACTTTATCAGCACCATTGCGAGCTTTTGGTCTAATATGCGCAACGCCATTGAAATTTATTTTTGGTAGGTTATTTGCTTCGACGACTTTATCACCACGTTTTTTATATTCAATTTGAATACCCTCACGTATTACTTTATTCACTTCTTCCCATAGTTCACGTATTTCTTTTTCTATTGTAGGAGCAGGCATGTTCCAGAGTTTAATCCCTTTAAAGTAGAGTTTACGGTTTGGATTTTCTTTTTTTGTTTGGTTAAATTCAAAAATTACGAATAAAAACTTGGTTTGATAGAAGCGTTCTCGAACTTCGCTTTCTTCCCAGGATTCATTTGTCCATTGATGAAAATCGATTGTTTCAAATGACATGCTTTGTTCGGGTTTACCGTTGGGTTCTAAACGAACTGTTTTAAATTCTATATTAGCTTTCGCAAATTCTTCAATTTTATCGAGTCGAGTTCCTTTGATACCAAGTAAAGAGCTTACTAATAGTGGAACAAAGCTTTTTGTTGTAGGTTTGTAATCAATAGATAATTTTTGAGCGATTTCTTGATCAGTTAAGCCTATGTAATTTTCAAATTTTGAATAAAGGATTTCTTCTAAAGATTTTCCTTTTAGTTCATTTGTTGTTGTAAAACTTACTAGTTCTTCGTTTAGGTGATACCTGCGAACTAGTGCTGTCATGTAAGAAGGCTTTAACGAAAAAGCTCTTTGCATTGCTGGAATTTCAGAATACGGTTGTGAGCGAAGGGAGTTTTTATTGGAACCTTTTGTACAAGCTCCTAAATAGTTTGTATCACCTTCAGATAATTCATGTGCTTTGCCGGCACGAATTTTATTTACGATGGTTTCCCAGTCTTGTCTAATTATTTCTAAATCAGCTTCGGGATAGGTGAATAAAAGGCTTTTTGTAATGTGAAAATCTTTACGGTCTACACCAGGTACCCATTCATAGAACATTAATAGTAGTTTTTCATTTTTCTTCCAAAAGCTTGATGTTTCAAAGTGTGTATGAACTTCTTCCATATAGTTGATAATATTTAAGACTAGCCTCTCTTTGGCAGATAGTGAACCGTTTTTATTTTGTTTAAATGCAGTTACTTTAAGTTCAACACCAAGGTGTTGAAAGTCAGCTTCTGCGTTTGAATTGACTTCATATCCAAAAAAGCTTTCCTCGATTACTTGCCCTAGTCCACCTTTTGATTTAGCATTTGCAAGTCGGTCAGTTGTATCGATTTCACCAAATGTTTTTCCTTCAGCTTCATGTGCTTTTTTCATTAGTTCTTCTATTGTAGTATAGTCCATAATAAACTCCTTTCTGTATCCAGTACTGCGTTGTATGATTTTAAACAATACATATTAAAGTTATGCTATAATAAAAAGCTGTTTCAATTTTATATAAGTAAAATTTATAAGAAGGAAAAGACGATTTGTTTTATTAGATAACGGCTATATTGGATCTGTTCAAGGGAAGTTTCTTCCTTTATAATATTGATATAGTAGCGAACTGTTTCCTTAATTGTTACAAGCCAAAATAAGGAATTGTAAAAAAGTATGGTTCTTGAAATGTTATAGTTGATCTTTTCCTCACTTTTTATTATAATGAAGCATAGATAAATAAAATACCGAAAGGATGTTCGTGTATTTATGGTGAAAGTAGTAGAACTTTTCGCGGGAGTAGGAGGTTTTAGATTAGGACTAGAAGCAAGTGAAAACTTTGAAGTTCTTTGGGGAAACCAGTGGGAGCCCTCAACTAAAGCACAACATGCATTTAATTGTTATGCAACTCGCTTTGAAAATAAAGGAATACATGTAAATAGAGATATAGCAGAAGCTTGGCCGGAAATACCTGAGCATGATTTATTAGTAGGTGGATTCCCTTGTCAAGACTATTCTGTAGCACGTACTTTATCAAATGAAAAAGGAATACAAGGAAAAAAAGGTGTTCTTTTTTGGGAGATAATGAACATAGTTAATTCTCGCAAGCCAAGATTTGTTTTGTTAGAGAATGTAGATAGATTATTGAAATCACCAGCAAAACAAAGAGGTCGTGATTTTTCTATTATGCTGGCGAGCTTTAGAGACGCAGGTTATGTAGTGGAATGGAGAGTTATTAACGCTGCGGATTATGGAAATTCTCAAAGAAGACGAAGAGTATTTATTTTTGCGTATTTAAAAGAGTCTCATTTCACATCTGTTCAAAGTAAAATGAAGCCTTTAGAGATATTGTGTGAAAATGGATTTTTCGCTCCAATTTTTAATGTGCATGAAGCACCTGAAGAAAACAAAAAAAGAGGGCAATTTGAGTTGCCAGTCGATATTATTGAGGTTTCTGATACATTTAAAGCTGAATACTATAATTCTGGCGTAATGATGGATGGACAAGTATATACGGAAGAATTAGTTCCAGTAACTGAAAGTCCAGAGACTTTACGTGAAGTTGTTCAAAAGGTATATGATAAATTTGGCCCTGCAGATGAATCGTATTATTTAAAAATGGATAAGGTTAACAAAAAGGGCAGAACGGAATTTGAGGAACTTAAGTATCTTAAAGGTCCTAAAAAAGAAGAAAGAGTATCAAAGGCGACAGGTCATAAATATTTCTACTCTGAGGGAGGAATGGCTTTCCCTGATGATTTAGATAAGCCTGGGCGTACAATGTTAACAAGTGAAGGAACATGTAATAGAAGTTCCCATGTTATTGAAGATCCTTATACAAAAAGACTAAGATATTTAACACCAGCTGAATGTGAACTGTTAAATGGTTTCCCAATGGACTGGACGAATACAGGAATGCCACAAAGAAACAGATACTTTTGTATGGGAAATGCTTTAGTGGTTGATTTGGTGGAGCGAATGGGTCAAAGGATTTTAGAGATTAACAAAGAAGAAGAGAAGATGGATAGTATTGTGCAATTGAGTTTGTTTTAGGAAATAAATGTGGCATAGGCTTCTGATACGTTTAAAATAATAAAGTGTTGGGATAACCTGGGTTCTATAGTTATAGGCTCGGGTTATTTTTTATGTGATTTTTGAAATTTAGAATGGAGTAGTTGATTAAGTATGATTAGCCTTATTAAAATTGTGCAAGAAAGTCTGGTGAATTGTTTTGCTTTAAGTAATGTATAATAGTATACAAGAAACATTACACGTGAATATTATAACTATAGGT
>NZ_JBEUTW010000186.1:0-2614 GCF_040492675.1 Bacillus sp. AP50 | reverse complement strand
AAAGTAAAGTGATGTAAAAAAGTGTGTATTGAGATACTTCATTTAAATGTTACGAGTTTAATACTTTCACAGGTAAACTATAAAAAAAGAAACACCCTAAACAGCAACTGTTCATTCATATAAACGCTTTGGTTCTGCTTAGCCTGTTAAAATTCAACTTCAGAAGTATCGGTATCCAACACCCGCTTTAATTAACATCGGTATTTAAAATACCAAAACAAAATCCATATATCGTTGAAAGAGGTTGAAAATTCATGTACGTTTTAAACAAGTTCTTTACCTACAAAAAGATTGTACCTGTCGTATTACTTTCATGTGTAACACTAATAGGGTGTTCTAATAGTAATACTCCATCTGGACCACCTAAGCAAACAAAACAAATAAAGCAAATTAAACAAGAAAATACAGGTCATGATTCTTTTGCTAAGCTTGAAAAAGAATATAATGCTAAGCTTGGTATTTATGCTCTGGATACAGGTACAAATCAAACTATTGCTTATCATTCAAATGATCGTTTTGCATTTGCCTCTACATCTAAATCATTAGCAGCGGGAGCTCTTTTACGTCAGAACTCAATAGAAGCTCTTGATGAAGGGATTACGTATACGCGTGAAGACCTTTCTAATTATAATCCAATTACAGAAAAGCATGTGTATACAGGAATGACGTTAAAAGAACTTGCAGATGCTTCTGTTCGATATAGTGACAGTACGGCACATAATTTAATTCTTAAAAAGTTAGGTGGTCCATCCGCATTTGAAAAAATCTTGAGAGAAACGGGAGATACGGTTACTAAATCTGAACGATTTGAACCTGAATTAAATGAAGTACATCCTGGAGAAACGCGCGATACCAGTACACCAGAAGCGATCGCTAAGACACTTCAATCATTTACATTAGGATCTGCACTTCCAACAGAGAAACGTGAATTATTAGTAGATTGGATGAAGAGAAATACGACTGGAGATAAGTTGATTCGTGCGGGCGTACCAAAAGGATGGGAAGTAGCTGATAAAACAGGCGCAGGATCTTATGGAACAAGGAATGATATTGCAATTATTTGGCCACCAAATAAAAAGCCAATTGTTCTTGCCATCCTTTCTAATCATGATAAAGAAGATGCAGAATATGATGATAAGCTTATTGCAGACACAACTAAAGTCGTATTAGATACTTTAAAAGTTACGAATAAAAACTAATAAATTAATAGTTTTCCGTGGTTAGGGGACATATTCTCTAATAAGAGTAACCATACATGAACGTCAAATGATGCTAAAAAAAGAAAAAACACGCAGTTCCATTTGGAATTGCGTGTTTTTATTTTGCTAATTTATTTTGGATAACCGCTTGTGTCATCCAGTGCTGATTGGTTTGCACATGGTCTTTTCGAACAAATGCCCCTATGGATTTTGAAAAATCATTATAGTGAAACGCATCCGTTAATCTAAGTACATACCCCTCCTGAATCCCTCCAAAGAGTGAAGTACCGTTGTAGCACAAACGAATTACCTTTTCATTATAGGGGCCACGATATAACACTGGAACGTGTGCAAGGCCTAACTTTTTACACCATGCAACTGCTGCATCCCACGATAAACATTCATTTTTCTCATTCTATATTGAAAAGACATAAAAATAGGACGTCAGTGCTGTGTAGTGAATGCCATGACAAGCATACACATTTTCACCACATATCCTCCAGCCTTCTGGAATTCTATCCCCCCATACTTCCTTGTAACGTTTTTACCCATGTTCTCGATGGGTTATGACCACTTGATAACGACCTTGCATGAATAGCCTCTTTATAAAGAGATGTATTTTCACCATCTAACTTTTCTAGTACGACCACTTCTTGATTTTCAAATCCGTCCATATTTTGTAGAACACGGTCATCACTTGTTACCCCTATCGACCAAGGAACATGCAATGTTCGTGGATATTTTACAAGCATTTTTTCACCTCTCTACTTCGCAAATGCATCTGCATCTCGGAAAAAATATACATACCTCTTTATGATAGTCTTCTATAAGTTTATTGATACAAAATAAGCAAGCGGTGGATTCAGCAACGGGATGTTCTTCATGACAAATTGAAAACCACACCCATGCGTCTCCTCCTGTTTCACCATTACAGTTTGCTGTAAGTCCCGCTTTACTTGTTCGTTCATGGTTTCTTATAGTTCGAATAAGACGATGTACAATCCGCTCTGGTTTTATGTAATCTATTAGCTTGAATCGTTACTTAAATATAAAGGGTGTCTCGGTAACACATCCTTTTTTCCTAAGGCAGTGTAAATGGTAACCTCTGAATAACTCATGAATATCTTTATACCGATTGTGATATTTATAATTTTCTCCCCAAGCAGTAATCAACATATTTTCCATTAATTTTTTTCTTTTCAATATTTCATCTAACTTCGTACGATTAATTACTTCCTGTAGTAGCCTTTCTACTGTATCTATTTTTATCTCATTTGGTTTTCTCAATATTCTTTACTTCTATTTTTTGATTGTTATAACTGGCACTTTCTTGGTATCAGAAATTTCACTGTAACCATAATAAAGTAGAAAAAACAATAAAATAATTGTCCAAATAAATATAAACACTTTATAAC
>NZ_JBEUTW010000185.1:0-5475 GCF_040492675.1 Bacillus sp. AP50 | reverse complement strand
CCCTTTCCTTTTTGTCAAAAAAATCATTATATCTCTCATCAAAATTCAATAAAGTGAAACAAGAATAAGCAGGGATTACCCGCCCCCGCTTATTCTTCATCTATAATATTAAAATCTTAATTTTCAGATATTTAATCCAAGAATTTTTTCTTTCCATATATAATTATTGTTGATCACATACTTTTGTATCATTCACTACTGAAGTTCCTTCAACGGTTACCGTATGAAAACAGTCATTTACTCGAACTGTTACAACATTATCTTGCCGGTCAATGATATGATATTCATTAAAATTTTTATTCAGAGCACTGCGAATTTGTTCTCCTTCATAAATTGGGATGCCATGCGATAGAACCCAAATAAGTCCAGCGATAGCAAGAATAGTTTTCATACGATCTACCTCCTTGGGAATATAGTGAACTTTTAATCCATACTTTTTCAGCTCTACAAATCATGATCGGAATAAACCGAGCCTTTTTGGAAATAAGTTCATTTCGTCTATTTTATGTTTATGCTAATTGTGACCGTTTTGTGACAACTTTTTGTCTCTTTAGACGAAAAGTTGAAACAAAACTTTCAAAAAGGACAATTCTACATATCAAAAAAGGTTATGGAATGTTTCATCCATAACCTTTTTTCCTATATGTAACTAATAAATCTCAACCCTTTACTTAAAGACGTCGGCACAACAGATGCATGATTCTCCCCTTCAGCTTCATAAAACTTAAATTTAAGTTTATCGTGGTTTACTTGGAGAAGGCGCTCTGATAATTCATTTGCACCTACAACCATATGCTCTCGTTCTAGTGACCCAACTGTAAGGAACACTCCTGTTTCAAACTTAGCATTGTTTAATTCATTTATAAGGTTCTCTTCTTTTTCAAGTACGGATTTATTATTCCACCATATAGATGGACTACTAATAAAATAATTTTGAAAAGCATTTAAGTTTGTAAATAGTATATGGAGAGCAAATAATCCACCTAAAGAATGCCCAAATAACGTTTGCTTACCTTTATCAATCTCAAAATTCTTTTCAATTTGTGGTTTCAGTTCTTCTTCAATAAAAGTAAAGAAATTATGTGCTCCTCCTGTTTTAGGCCACGGTTTACCGTCTGGTTTTAAAGGGGCATCTTTTGAAATTACGCTAGGCGTAAAATCATAACATCTTTCTTCCCCTGAAAATGCGCCTTCAATTGGATAACCCACTCCTACTATAACAGCTGGTGAAACACCAGTTTTTTCCGCTCTTACTGATTGTATTTTAACTGCTTCATGAAATGTTTGAAAAAAGGCATTGCCATCTAATACGTAAATGACAGGATATCCTGAATCCGGTGCTGGTTGCCTCGGCTTTGAAATATGAATTTGATATTCCTTACCTTCTAATTTTGAATACATTTTCCATTGTTCTGTATTAGATATTATAATCTGCTGTTTTTCAACTGTAGTATTCACCCTATCCCCCCTTTTTAACTTGTTACATATATTTCGATTTTTTCTTCTTGAGATACAACGCTATCATAACCGAAACAAACAGGAGCCCCGTTATACGGATCAATCATGACACGTGCATCAATATGAAATACTTCTTTTAATACTTCATTTGTAATGATTTCTTCTGGGCTACCAGTTGTAACAATTTCTCCTTCCTTCATTGCAATAATTTCATCTGAAAATCTTGCTGCATGGTTGATATCATGTAATACCATAACAACCGTACAATTATGTTCTTTATTTAACTTCTCCACAATTTGTAATACATCTAATTGATGAGACATATCAAGGTATGTAGTTGGCTCATCTAATAGCAACACTTCTGTCTCTTGTGCTAATGCCATCGCTAGCCATACCTTTTGTCTTTGACCACCTGATAAATTTGCAATTTGTCTCGTTCGAAATTCAGAAGTTTTCGTTATATTTAATGCCCAATCAATCATTTCTTTATCTTTTGTCGTTAACTTATTTACGTTATTTCGATGTGGATAGCGTCCATAAGAAATTAATTCTTCCACTTTAAGTTCACCTGGTGCAATTGGAGTTTGCGGGAGTAAAGCTAACTGCTTCGCAATTTCTTTCGTTGAAATTGTATGTAAATCTTGCCCTTGCAAATATACTTTTCCGCTTTTTTGTTTTAAAATTCTTCCCATTGTTTTTAACAATGTCGATTTACCGCAACCGTTTGGACCTATAATTGTCGTTACTTTTCCTTCTTGTATTTCCACATTTAAATCGCGAAACACTGTAAGCTTTTCATAACTTGTTTCTAAATTTTTTGCACTTAAAATACTCACTTTTATTCCTCCTCTTACGCTTTCGCCTTATAAAGTAAATATAAGAAATACGGTACACCGACAATAGAAATAACGATTCCAACTGGTAACTCTACAGGTGTGAAAACTGTTTTTGCAATAAAGTCTGAGGCAATTACAAGAAACATTCCGATTACGCCGCACGTAGGAATTATATACTTATGTTGAATACCAACAAGTCTTTTCGCTATATGCGGTGCCATTAAGCCAATAAAACCGATACTCCCTGAAACAGCAACACATGCACTCACAAGCCCGATACTGCTTAATAATAAAATCGATTTCTCTCTTTCTACTGAAACACCTAAACTTGTAATACTCGTTTCTTCCAATTGGAATAAATCTAATAAATAAGCTTTCTTTTGTATAAGTGGAATTAAGGTAATAAGCCATGGTAACATAGCCACAATATACTTCCAGTTCGCACTATATATGCTTCCAGACACCCACACTGCAGCCATCTCGAAATCAGTTGACTTCATTTTGAGTGATAAGTACATAGAAAAAGCTCCAAATCCCGATCCAATTGCAATCCCTGTTAATAAAAGTCGCTGCGAATCTAATTTACCGTTTTTCCAAGAAAACAGATAAATGATGATAGCTGCACCTAATCCACCTACTAAACCAAACATTGGCATCATCATAATAGAAACCCAGTCTGTGCTTTTTAATTGTCCTTGAAAGAAAAACATAAAAATGACAATCGCTGTTCCCGCTCCGGCATTTACTCCTAAAATACCTGGGTCCGCCAATCCATTTCTCGTAATCCCTTGAATAACAGCACCTGCAACACCAAGGCCTAATCCTACTAATCCAGCAATTACGATACGCGGAAGACGAAACTCAAAAATAACTAAATCATGTTCTGGTACTGGATCAATTCTAAAAAGTGTTTTAAATACATCTGTAATCGTAATGTCGAACGTACCATTTGTTAAACTAATATAGATAGCACATAGTATTAAAAATATAATAATCCCCATCGTCATTCCGAAACGTTGACTTGAACTTTTAAGCATGTCTCTCTCCTCCTCTAGTACGGATTAAATAAAGGAAGAAAGGAATTCCAATTAAGGAGGTAACGACTCCAATAGGTGTTTCAAATGGATAGTTTACAAATCTACTCAAAACGTCACATAACGCTAAGAAAACGCCACCAATAACACCTGCACATGGCAAAATCCACTTATAATCTACCCCAATTATAAAGCGGGTAATGTGCGGAATAATTAAACCTACAAAACCAACTTTCCCCACTAAAGCAACTGCTGTTCCTGTTAAAAAAATTACCGATAAAATTGCCATCGCTTTAACTAGTTTTGTACGCTGTCCTAAATTAATAGAAACCTCTTCGCCTAATGAAAGAATGGTAATAGATTTTGATATTAACAATGCTAAAATTATTCCAATTATCCCAAACGGTATCGTGA
This sequence comes from Bacillus sp. AP50, assembly GCF_040492675.1. Classification (NCBI taxonomy): domain Bacteria; kingdom Bacillati; phylum Bacillota; class Bacilli; order Caryophanales; family Bacillaceae; genus Bacillus; species Bacillus sp. AP50. Next base: position 1,733 of record NZ_JBEUTW010000185.1, on the reverse strand, counting down.
TTTTAATTATATTAGGATCTACTTGATCTAACTTTGCATTAAACCAAAAACTAACATTTTGAGAAATTTGGAAATACGAAGCCATTGCAGCCGATACACTGCTTAAAAATGTTCCAATAACTGTTCCTATAATCGCTAACCTAACTGGTGATAAGCCATTTTGAAGGAGCGAACCAAAACCAAACACGATACCGGCTCCGAGTGCAGAACCAATCATTGAACATATAACCATACCAATTGATGACATTCCTGGAAGAAAAATTATACAAAGTGTAATAACAAAGGCAGCACCATCCGTCACACCCATAATAGAAGGGGATGCAAGATAGTTTCTTGTCATCCCCTGCATAAGTGCTCCTGATATGGCTAGAAATGCTCCGACTAAAAGAGCTGCAACTACCCTTGGTAAACGTGAAGTAATAATAATATTATGATTTACATCACTTGAATCAAAATGAAATAATGCGTTCCACACTGTTTCAGCATCAATACTTTTCGCCCCATACAAAATCGAAAGTATAACTGTAAATAAGATGAGTATGGGTGCTATACATAATATAGTTACTGGTACTGCATTTGTTTTCTGCATATCATTCAACGCACCTTACTTATTGTATTATTTAGATAAATTTTTCACTGCTTCTTTTAAGAAGGCAGTTTTACTCCAAGCAGTACCACCTTGCGCCATTGGATCTACAACGTTTACAAATACTTTCTTTTCCTTCGCAGCATTCATACTTTGCCAAATTGGATTACTTTCAATTTCTTCTAACACTTTTGGATTTTTATTTTCACTTGCCTCATATTGTAAGAAAATATAATCTGGGTTAAGTTCAGCAAGTTTTTCAAATGAAATTTTCTCTTGTGCTTTTACAGTTTTCAATTGTTCTGGAGCAGTTAGTCCAAGATCTTTATAAATTACAGGGTTGAAGTATACTCCTTCTGGATATAGGAATAATTCGTTTGCTCTTAGTCTAATGACAAGTACTTTTTTATCTTTTAACTTATCTCCTAGTTTTGCTTTTGCTTTTTCAGCGTCTGAATTGTAGTCTTTAATAATTTTTTCTGCTTTATCTTTTTTACCAGTTAATTCTCCCATTAACTTTAAGTTATCTTCCCAATTTGTTGAAACGTGTGATACCGGGAATGTAGGAGCTACTTTCGTAAACTTTTCAGCTGTTTCTGCTGGGAATTTCGTACTTGATGTAATCACATCTGGTTTTAATTGTAGTAATGTTTCGAAATTGGGTTGCATTTTCTCACCAACAGATTTCGCACCTTCTAACTCTTTTTCCAGGTATTTTGGTAGTTTACCACCTACAGTAATGGCACCAACTGGTTTAATTCCAAGTACTGCCGCATCTTCCATTGACTCTAAACTAGCTGTCGCAATTTTATCTACTTTTGCTGGCACTGTATATTCTTTACCTAAATATGTAATTTTTCGTTTTTCATCTTTTTTCGTTTCCGTAGCTTTTGTCTGTTGTTTTTGCTCGCCTGAAGTTTTATCCGCACTATTACATGCCGCTAAACCTACACTTAAAACGGTAACCATCCCTAAAGTAAATAATTTCTTGTTCATCTTTATATGTCTCCTCTCAAATTTTCAAACTATATTCTCAATAGAATTTAACTATATGAATCTTATTCCATATATATATTTCATTAGATTAATAATTTTATCCAGAACTCATTCACGTTCACTTCCCCTAGACCTGTCTCTTATACACATC
>NZ_JBEUTW010000184.1:0-6383 GCF_040492675.1 Bacillus sp. AP50 | reverse complement strand
GGAGAATAGAATGAAACATATAATAAAAGACATATTAATAAATTATTTTAAAGAAATTCATTCACTAGCAGTGGAAGAAGAATTGCATAAGGATGGTTGGAATACGGATCTGCATTATAAAATAATGGTAAATGGAAAGCGATATTCCGCAAGATTTATAAATAGCAAGCGAACAATCAATCCAGCCTTTGGGGCGTTATCAAACGAACAACTGATAGAGCAAGTACGGTTTACCTATTATTTACGCGAACATGAAATTCCTTTTATGCAGATAAACAAGAATAGGGCAGGAGAGCCATTTACACTTGTCGCTTGGAATGATGAACAATACCGATTTGTATTGTCTAATTGGATTGAGGGAGAACATATTACGCATTGCACAGAAAACATTGTAGAAGCCTTCGGAAAGGAAGCAAGAAAGATTCATGATATTTCTTGCGCATTTCAAAGCTCGATTTTTCAAAAGATATCTCATTTGGATGGGTATGTTGAGTTTATTAATATGTTAGAAAGTAGGGCAAGCGCATGTAAGGAATTGCGGGAGTATATAGATCTTGCTAAATATCATATAGAGTGCGCATATACGAGTGAACTAGAATTTATCGTACAAACAGATTTAAATCCTTTGAATGTTTTATGGGGCTCAAGTCAAAAGGTAAAAGGAATTGTGGATTTTGAATCTATTAGTTATGTTGACCGCATTGAAGGACTAGCCTTTTTAATAAAATGGTATTCTCGAACAGAAGGAGTACAGTCTCATGAGGTGTGTTCGAAGGTTGCTAGTTCATTTTTAGTAGGGTATAAGGCCCATAATATTTTAACACCAAATGATTATAAGAGATTTTCTTCCTTGTTATGGTTATCCGGTAGTTTGAATTGGAATTTTGTGAAGAAAACGCTAGGTGTAATAAGTGATGAGAGGGAATTAGAAGAACATTTGGAAGTTTATAGAGTGAGGGGAGAAAGACTATCTTCATTATTAACTTGTACATAACATGTATTCTCCTAGTCTGGGACTCAAATAAGAAACCATAGGATGTGTTCTAAAAAATGAAAATACAAATAGTATTGTTTGATGGTTTCGGAGAACTTGTCTCTTTCGCACCGTTTGAGGTACTGAAAAGAGCTATAGAAGAAGGGGCTCCATTTATAGTTGAATTCGTTTCGAGTGAACAAAAGCAGGAAGTTATTACCTCGTTTGGAGTTACAGTTAAACTACATGATTTTTTACGAATGGAGAATCGTCCAGATTTGTTAATTGTACCTGGTGGTGGCTGGAATCATAAAGCAGAGCATGGGGCACGAAAGCAAGCAGAGCTTGGAACTTTGACTAAAATGATTAGCGAGATGCACAATGCAGGAACAATCGTTGCTGGTGTGTGTACAGGAGGTATGCTATTAGCTGCCTCTGGTATATTGAACGGTCGAAAGGCAACGATGCACTATTTGGCACAGGATGAAATGAGTGAATACGGGGCAGAGCTTCTTCATTACAGAATTGCGGATCAAGGGGATGTTATCACTGCAAGAGGAGTCACTTCAGGAGTTGATTTGGGGCTTTGGATCACGGAAAGATTCGCAAGCCTTAAAATTGCGGCTGCCGTTGAATACAGAATGGAATATGAGAGGCGAGGTGTTGTTTGGAAGTAATTTGCTTTCTTTTTTATCCTATTTTAAATGGGAGGGGGGGCTGCCCATAAAAGCCCAATTCATATGTACTAATAATCAGTCGGGATGCCAAAACTCCTACTGATTAAAGTTTCATTTTATAATTTTTATTTTATTAAAAGTTGATTTGTTAGAAAGGATAATCATTTATTGATATAATGAATGGATGCGTGGCAGGAAATAGATAGAAAGATACTGCTAGTAATTTATACTTAAAATGTAGGGAGATTGAACAGAGTTATGGGGACAGAAAAAGAAATTAGTTCCGCTAAATTAATATGGAAGATGACGCGCCCGCATACGTTAACGGCGACGTTTTCTCCTGTAATTTTAGGAACAGTGGCATCACTTTATGTTGCCAAAATTGATTGGCTGTTATTTATTGCGATGATGGCTGCATGTTTAGCATTGCAAATAGCAACGAACTTATTTAATGAGTACTATGATTTTAAACGTGGATTAGACACTGCTGAATCCGTTGGCATCGGTGGCGGAATTGTCCGTCATGGATTGAAGCCAAAAAATGTGTTAACAGTTGCGCTTTTATTATATGTCGTAGCAGCTTTTATTGGCATTTATATTTGTATGAATAGTAGTTGGTGGTTAGTGGTTATTGGTTTAATTGGGATGGCAGTTGGCTATTTATATACAGGTGGTCCACTACCAATTGCGTACACCCCGTTTGGAGAATTAGTTTCTGGATTGTTAATGGGGACATGTTTTGTACTCATTGCTTTCTTTATTCAAACGAATACTGTAACGATTGAAAGTGTATTGATTTCCATTCCAATTGGAATTTTAGTAGGTGCAATCAATATGTCGAATAACATCAGAGATATCGAAGAAGATATTAAAGGTGGAAGAAAGACATTAGTAATCCTCCTTGGGAGAGAGAAAGCTGTGGTAACACTAGCGGTAGCCTTTTTCATTGCGTATTTATGGATTGCCGTAATTGTATTAATGGGTTATATAAGCCCTTGGGCATTAGTTATGTTCCTAGGTTTGAGAAAGCCAATTTCTGCGATTCAAAGTTTCCAAAAAGGGGCAAAGGATCCCGGATATATGCGCATCGCAATGAAATCAACAGCAATGACAAATACGATTTTCGGCTTCTTATTGTCAGCAGGATTATTAATTAGTTATTTGTTTTAAATAAAAAATATTGTTACGTGACTAAACCCCAATTTCTCGATTTTAATATGGAGAGATTGGGGTTTTATTTTTATAGCGTGTATTTTCCCTTTTAATCAAAAGCAAACTTTAAAAACAAATAAAAATATCAAGCATGTGAGCATCAAGAACGGAAGTGCATGAAATATACATCTTTAGCTTGATGGGTATGTGGCGGTACCCCTATGCCAATCAAGCTAATATTTTGAAATGCCCCAAAAACGAAAATTTTATCTTTTCATAGGTGTCCATGAGAGTTGAACTCATTTTTTCGTTTTGGGGTAATTTTGAATTCTTAAATTGATGGCAATATGGTGAGACCCTTTAATCATAATTAGCATTATGATAATCGTTATTTAAGCTGGGCACTCTTCCATGGGGACGATATTCTATGTGAAAGGTATTATGTTATTACTTGTACTGAGGCTCTTCATGTTCAATTTGTTGAAGACGAGGATTTAAAGATTCAATAATTTCTTGAGTTTGTTGTGCTGCACCTTTATATAATTGTTTTGCTTGCTTGTTATCAGTATCAAGAACAAATCCTTCTAGGCATGCTTGAGCACTCTTTAATCCAGCGATAGTTTGTTTAAGTTTAGTACTTACTGTCATGTAGTATTCCTCCTTGTAAATGTACTTCAAAATATAGAGTGCCTATTTTATTATCATTGTACGACTTCCAATTTTAGGGTTATGCGAATGAGAAATTTTATAGTTAATCATTCAAAGAGGGATTTTTTTAGCTAATAGATGCATGGAATAGTTTTGTCCCAATAACAAAAACTAACAGAAATAAAACGATAATATATAAAGGAGATTAAATGTGCTGAAAAAGATAAGAAGAATTTTCCGAGTATTCCTCTTTTTATTTATCGGTGGATGTTTAGTTCTGTTTGCTTGGGGTGAAATTGACAGAACGATAGCAGAAAAAAATGGGGTATTTAGCCAAAATTCTAGTCAATACCCTATGCGTCAAAGTGATATTATTTTGTATACAGATGGGAAACAGTTAAACAATCAACTATTCTCAGATATAGAGCAAGCAAAGCATTACGTGCATGTTAACTTTTTTTCTATTGCTGATGATAAAGTAAGCCATCAGTTTCTAGAGTTATTGCGGAAAAAAAGTCAAGAAGGTGTAGAAGTATACTATGCTTTGGACAGGTTAGGTGGAATTTTACTAAAGAAAAAGGAAAGAGAATTATTAGTTAAAAAAGGAGTTCATTTTACATATTACAATAAACCTGCTTTCCCTTATCTTTTTTCTTCTTTGGATCATCGGAATCATCGTCGTATTTCAGTTATTGATGGAAAGGTTGGTTACATTGGTGGATTCAACATTGGAAAGAAGTATTTGGGAGAAAAAGAAAAACTTGGTTATTGGAGAGATTATCATCTTCAAATACGAGGAGAAGGAGTTCAAGATTTAGAACAACAATTTGTATTAGACTGGAAGAGAAACTCAGAGAAACCGATTCCGATACACAATGCGGTAAAGGAAAAGGGAGCAACCTCGCAACGATTTACTGCATATTATAGTGGAGAAAAACTTGGGCAAGATTATAAAATGCTGTTTCAACAAGCAAAAGAATCCATTATTATATTAACACCTTATTTTATACCAAAAGACAGAACTATTTGGAACGCATTAGTAGATGCAAGAAAGAGGGGAGTCCGTGTCAAAATTCTATTCTCACCTCATTCGGATGCACTATTAGTTAAAGAAGCAGCATATCCATATATCCGAAAAGCATTAAAACAGGGGATGGAAGTATATGGTTACAAAAATGGGGTGTTACACGGTAAAGTATTTTTGATTGATGAAAAAGTATTGATGGTTGGGACCGTGAATTTTGATTCACGTTCGTTTCATTTAAATGAGGAAATGAACTGTTATATTCATGACCCTATCTATATTTCGAGAATAAAGCCAGTGATTAATGCAGACTTACAAAATTCAAAGCAAGTAACATCCTCTGACGTCAACCAATTATCTATAAAAGAAAAAATAAAAGAAAAGGTTGCAAAAATGTTTGAGTATTATTTGTAAAGACAATGTATTTTTATACTTGGATAACAGGGGCTATATGCTTAGTGATTTTACATATTTTCCATGGAATCAGCTGGGCAGTTGCTACAAGTTCGATAGAAAAGGCTGTGATTGATGTATTCCACGATCTCTTCGTGGAGAAGCAATGGCATGGCTTTAGGACCAGTATTAGATCTTTGGGTAATAAAATCATTTTCATTCTATTATCTATTTCTTCTATGTACAGGATTAGCACTTGTTGCATTCATACTTGTACTTGGTACAAAAATACCATCAATTCAACATGCATCAAAAAAACGCTAAGCAAAAATACAATAAGCTGCCCATATGGACAGCTTATTTACATAATTTTCGTTACAGGTAGTTCATTATTTATAAGTTAAACTCATTTATTTTTTACTCTCTTTACTTGACTTTGTTATGGAAGAAAAAGTATAAATTACAAGGGCTAACCAAATAAAGGTAAAAGCTATAAAATGAGCTTTTGTTAACGTTTCGTTATAAAGAAAAACACCGGCTATTAGTGACAGAGTTGGTGAAATATATTGGAGAATACCAAGCATAGATAATGAAACTTTTTTAGCACACTTTGTAAATAATAAAAGTGGTAGAGCTGTTACTATGCCACTCCCTATTAATAATAAACTGGTTGAAACAGAATTGAAAAATTGTATTTGAGATTGAAACATCAAGTAAGTCAAATATACTAACGCAATAGGCGAAATTACCATCGTTTCAAGTGTTAATCCAATGACTGAATCTGTTTTAATCATTTTTTTGGCTAAACCATAAAATCCAAAGGTAAGCGCCAAACTAAGAGAAATCCAAGGAATCACACCATAATGGAACGTTAGTGTTAATACACCAATGCCTGCTAATATAAATGCAAGAATTTGAGAACCACTTAACTTTTCTTTTAATGCGATTACACCGATTAACATACTTGTTAAAGGATTAATGTATTGACCAAGACTTGCTTCTAATATTTTTCCATTAAGCACTGCCCACATAAAGATACCCCAGTTTGAACTAATCAGTACAGAAGCAATAATAAGTGACCAAACTAATTTTGGATTTTTAACAATTTCTTTCATGAATTCAACATATGTAGACCATTTCTTCATGAAAAATAAAAGTACAAGCATAAAAATAAAGGACCAAAAGACTCGTTGTGCTAGAATTTCTCCTGAAGATACGTGTTGAATAAGCTTCCAGTAAATTGGAGTAATACCCCACATAATATAAGAAAGTACTGCAAACACAATGCCATCTTTTTCATTATTTAATTTCATTCTGAGCCTTCTTCCTAAATATTTAAGTGTTAAATTACCTGGTTTGTTTTAAATAACTATTAGTAGTAGGGTAGCAGGGAAAGTAGTGGTGTAATCCACTTTTTCTTTTTCGATAACTCTATTCATTTTTTATACATTCCTATCCTGGCATGGTTTTTGGGTTATTGGATTAGCAGAAAAACTGTATAAAATCTAGTATACTC
>NZ_JBEUTW010000183.1:0-5553 GCF_040492675.1 Bacillus sp. AP50 | reverse complement strand
TTGTGTATACATCTATATTCTCTTACTCTTTTTAAACATTTTAATCTTTTTAAGTTTCTCTTATAGATGTAAAAGGTTTGGTGTAATTATAATGTTTTTAAATATAGTAGATTTTAAAGATGTTATAAGTGGGGTTCTTATAAAAAAAAGCCCTCACAATGAAGTGAAGACCTTTATTCATTTAATATCCGTCAGTATGGCTATGAGTGTATTGTGCGATTTTATCCTCGCTAAATTAAGATCTTAACCACCATGATTTCCGTGAGCATATTGAATAACATCAATAGCTTTATGTGTTTCTGTAGGGGATTGGGCACCAAACATTAAAGTAAAAATAGTAATTACACCAACTAAACCGAGAATTGTCTTTTTCATTTTAATGCCTCCTTCTCAATAACTTTTTTTCCTGCTTGAGAACATGAATAGAAATAAAGACTTGCTTTAATATGGTTATTCTCTTTATAAAATGCAGTAGCAAGATATTCTTCGTATTCCTTAATGAATTCAAAAAGTTCTTGCTCTTTAAAATATGATACGCCTTTTAACACTGTCCTTTCAAGTGCTTCGGCAGGAAAACCTCCATTCATTGCATCTAATATTTTAAAATGGTGAAGATACTCTATATTTTCAATCTCTTGACAAACGGAATATCCTTTTGCTATGAGATCTTTGGCAACGGAGTGATTTCCTTCCTTCATGTGTTCCCTTGCCTCAATAAAAAGTGCCTTATAATTGTTAGGCATTTTTTGATTTACTTCTGAAAGATATCTAATAGCTAATGGCGAAAGGTTTTGAGTTGCATACATTAATCCTAAATTTTGACGCACCATTAAAATAAATTGCCCTTCGTCTATTTTTTGAAACATATCCATTGCTTTTGTAAAATATTCTTCAGCGAGCTCCCATTCTCTCAAATGAGTACAAGCTAAGCCTATAAGATTATCACAGAATGCTACATTGATCTCATACCCAGCATGTTGAGCAAAGATTTCTCTTGCCTCTGATACTTTTTTATAAGATAAGAGTCCTTGATATATGTCATAATGGAAAGCTCCAACTTTATAATAAAATTCCGCTTTTTCCAATTCATCAGGAATGCAGTCTAAAAGTTTTTCTGCGCTTTCATAACTCTTTTTTGCAATTTGATATTCGCCAATAGTAGAGGCATGAATCCCTTTGAAAAAGTGATAATAATAAGCTAAGAAATTATCTGTAGGCATATCAAAAGCCTCAACTTTGTCAAAGCTGTTTTTTGAAACGATTAAATTATCAATTACAAATTGATATCTAAAATCTAGTAGTGAGTAGTAGAGTAATAAATCTTGATCTTCTTCAATACTATGAATCTTAGAATCAATTATTTCTTTTAATTGATGTGCATTACCTATACGCCTTGAGCGGATTTCATGATACCAATCGTTTAATAGCTTTGTAAATTCATTATTCCCCTTAGCTGAAACCATCATTATATATTCCCCCATCCCATAAAAGTCTACTAATGTTATATATTACCATCATAGCAAAGTATCCAGTTCGTTTAATTGTATTATACTTATTTTTCAATAAAATTCAGAAAAATAAGTTAATTATGATAGTCCAATTATATTTGATTCATAGTTCTCTCATTAACAATTCACGCAAACGTGATGTGATTGAATAAATATGAAAGCGAAACTGATTTTTGAGGGTACTAGTGCAGATGGTATATGGAATAAGGCTTATTCAAGGTAAAAGAATGTATCTATTCTTATAGGGGGAGCACCACATCACCATAAAGTTCAAATTTTATAATGACCCAAAACGAAAAATTAGAGTCTTTTATAGCTATGAAGTTCATTTTTATCGTTTTGGGGCCACCTATTCCGTTAGGTTGATGGGTATGGGATACCGCCACATCGCTATCAAGCTTTAAAACAAAATAGCTCCTAAAATAAAAAAATACACTATTCATTTTGTAGAATCATAGGGAAAGATGGCGTTTTTGTATGTGTCTATCAACTTGAGATGAATTTCACTTCTTCGTTGGATCCCTACATATTCTTCAAACATTTGCAAATGAGTTAGGATTTGTAAAACTTAAAAATAATTATGGTGCACAAGAATTGACTGCTTTATTTAATTTGGATTAGTTAATATGTGCATTATATACATTTTAAAAAGTATAATTTTTTCTGAAACTCACTTGTAACTTTCATCAATTCTGTTTTCTGAAATAATCTTGAGAAAATATTTATTTAAATAAAAAATTAACATTTTTTCAATTTCCTGTAATTATAATTAAAGGTATTCTGTTAGTGTTATACAGATGTATCTGTCGAACTATTCCATGTATGAATCTAGTCTGGCTATCAACAGAATATTCCACATACCATTGAAAAAGGGGGAAGTTTATGCAAAGGGTTTTTAAATTCCTGTTTATGTCCGTTTTTTCGGTAATTTGTGTTTTGTATGTTCAAACAAACGCTTTTGCCGCACCAGCATACGAAGGAGTTGTCAAAATGAAGCAGCCTTCAGGCGAAACTTTTGAGGGCACGTTACATGGAGATGAATGGTTCCACTGGGTAAGTACAAAGGATGGCGACGTACTTTTACAAGATCAGAAGGGATATTGGAATTATGCTGAGCTTACATAAGATGAACTGAAATCAACGGGTACAAAATATAAAATTGATAAGAAGCCATCAATGGCGGTAAATGAGGGCAATTTGAATAAGTGGATAAAAAAATATAACCCTCAAGCAAAGAAAAAATAGGAGCACATGAATAAATTACAAAAAGAATCACTAAAAAATATTGATGGAACTGTCACTCCAGTTGTAGGGACCAAAAAATTACTTGTTTTGTTAATTGGGTTTACAGATGTTGATATTGCATATAACGATAACGACTGGAGTAACAAATTCTTTTCTACAAATCAAAAATCAGTTAAGAATTACTATAATGAAGTAAGTAACGGAAAAGTACAGATAACTCCAGCTCCTGAAACATATGGTACTCAAAATGATGGAGTGGTTAAAGTAAAATTAGATTACGCTCATCCGAGTACATCGGGAAAAAGTATGGGTACGGTTATAACAGATGCACTGGCTAAAGCTGATTCTCAAGTGAATTTTGCTAGTCTTGATACTAATAATGATCAAGTCGTTGACTCTAAAGATGGCTTCTACATTGTAAGTTTTCTTGCTGGTAATGAACAGGCTGCTCCTGGTGCTCCACTTCCTTATATTTGGGCACATCAGTCGTATGCTCCTAATACAAATCACGATGGTGTTACGGTATCAGGTATGTATACGGCGCAGGGTGAAAAACAATATGGTCATATGGCAACGATTGGTATCCCTGCTCACGAGTTAGGTCATTCCTTTGGCTTGCCAGATCTATATGGTGATAATAATCGTGTGGGTAGCCTAAGTATAATGGGTAATGGATCTTGGAATAGTCTTCAAGGAGAAGATTATGGAGCTACACCCGGTCATATGGATGCTTGGTCAAAAGTAAAATTAGGATTTGTAACACCAAATGTAGTAAATACCACTAATAACTTTACTCTAAATGCGATCCCAAATAACTATAATGTGTTAAAGATTCCTTTAAAGGATAATACGTATTTTTTAGTTGAGAATCGTGCAAAGGTTGGGTATGATGCGAGCTTACCAACAAATTCTGGTGGTATTGCGGTTTGGCATATTGATGAGTCTATGAATAATAATTCCAGTGATCCTCATCCTTTCATTGATATAGAGCAATCAGTCAGTGAATACCAAGACCCGTTCTATTATACGAATCAAAATCATGCTGCTACCTTTGGTCCAGACACTAATCCGAATAGTAATACCTACACAGGAGAAAAATCAGGAGTAACGATTACAACGACAAGTACAAGTAATTCTGCTATGAATGTAGCAGTCACAACAAAAGAAGCTAGCTTAATTCCGCAAACAAACTGGACACTAAAATATGTAGATAGCTATAATTGGTACAATTTAGGTACGTATGCCTTTGATGGAAACAAAGACACATTTTGGCATACAAACTGGAGCCCTGTAGCTCCAATGCCACACGAGATTCAAATTGATTTAGGTGCAACTTATAACCTCTCCAAATTCAGCTACTTGCCAAGGCAAGACGGCCAAATAAATGGAACGATTAAGGACTATGAGTTTTACGTCAGTAGTGATGGAATAAACTGGGGAACAGCGGTATCCATAGGTGCTTTTGCAAACAATGCTAACTTGAAAGAGGTCAGCTTTGCAAACAAGACAGGTCGTTATATTAAACTACGTGCATTAAGCGAGGTAAACAATAATCCATGGGCAAGTGCAGCTGAAATCAATGTATTTGGAGTGGCTCAATAATATATTTTTGAGGATATCTATTTAAATTATTGATACGCCATTTCAGGAGGTTATCATCTGCTGAGAGTTCATTCAGCCTTTGATAACCTCCTTGTTTTTCTAATGTGGATTAGCACCAAATGCCCATCAAGCCAATGTTTTGAGGCACCTTCAAAGCAAAAATTCTATCTCTTGACATTTATTTATGTTAATTCAGCGCGTTTTTTAGAGATTAATAGAAGAACTTTTAAAAATTTTGCACTTTCTTTATCAATTGCTCAAAAAGAATAGTCGTAACTGTCATAGACATAAGAAGATGCCAGTCTTTGATATTCTAGAGATTGTGTATAAAATGACGATGAAGCATAGACGAGCTGCTCAGTGAAAAATTGTATTTTAATAGGCTTCTTTAGCATGCCTACTTTTTTATCACTTGCTAGTTTTTAAACAAGAGTCACTTCGTACCTAGTAAATTACTTGGCTAGCTTGATGGTAATGGGACCTCAATTAGGATTGTTTCTGATGAAAAAACAATTTGTTGAATAGATAGTTAAAGAAGGCTTATTTATTTCCCTTTAGAATAAATGGTTATATATAATCTAATTTCCTTAAATGTAAAAAGGAGGTAGTCAAATTCAAATAGGAAAATTTGGTTTATATTTACCTTTTTAGCTATTTTAGTAGCTGGTTATGTTGTTGTTCAATATTTCATTTTAGATGGGCTTCAAACAGAACTTGTATCGAAGCTAATATATGTATCTAAATTAAGTGGTTTTTGGTATATTATGTTATTTTTACATATTGCAACTAGTATATTAGCATTAGTAATTGGTCTGTTAACATTAACCACAAAATTTAGAGGGAAGAATATAAGCTGTCATCGGATGTTCGGGAGAATCTATATGATTGGTATAATATTAGGTGGCATTTCAGGATTGTACTTATCCTTTTACGCTATGGGCGGATTGATATCAAGTATTAAATAGAGTTAAAAATAAAAAAATTCAAGACCATCAGAATTGGATGATCAGAAATTATTCCTTAACCTTTGCAGCAGTTACATTGCGAATTTGGCTACCATTATTTGTATTTCTATTTAGATTAGAGAAGTTTGAACTTAGTTATGCTACTATAGTGGCAACTTATTGAAGTTTTAAGTTTATAATTAATAGACAGTTTTAGTTAAAGAAATTTAAAAGCGCTGTCTTTAAAGACAGCG
>NZ_JBEUTW010000182.1:0-10002 GCF_040492675.1 Bacillus sp. AP50 | reverse complement strand
AAAAATGAAGAGAAAAAAGATGAAAAAATTGACAGCGGTCGTAGCACCAGTTTTAGTAATGAGTATGGCATTAACAGCTTGCTCTGGATCAGGAGATAAAGAGAAGGCAAGCACAACACCAAAAAGCGGTGAAAAAGAAGGTGGAAAATTAGCAGCTAAGCAAGTATTGAATCTAACAGAAGCCCAAGAAATTCCATCTATGGATTCTTCGAAAGCGACAGACCAAGTATCGTTTCTTGCTTTAAATAACGTAATGGAAGGTTTATATCGACTTGATAAAGATAATAAGGCAGCTCCAGGGGTTGCTGAATCATATAAAAAGAGTGATGATGGTAAAAAGTATACATTTACATTAAATAAAAATGCAAAATGGTCAAATGGAGACCCTGTAACAGCGAAGGATTTCGTGTTTGCTTGGAAACGTGCGATAGATAAAAATACAGCAGCGGAATATGCATACATTATGTTTGATTTAAAGAACGCAAAAGCAATTAATGATGGGAAAGCACCACTTGATACGTTAGGTGTAAAAGCTGTAGATGATTACACATTAGAGGTAGAATTAGAAAATCCAGTTCCTTACTTTGTAGAATTAACTTCATTCGGAACATTCTATCCGTTAAATGAAAAATTCGTAAAAGAAAAAGGTGAAAAATTTGGTTTAGAAGCAGATACAACGTTATACAACGGACCATTTACATTAACAGACTGGAAACATGAAGAAGGATGGAAATTAAAGAAAAATGCACAATATTGGGATAATAAAACAGTTAAGTTAGATGAAATCAACTTTAACGTAGTAAAAGATAGCGGTACACGTGTAAACTTATATGAAAGCGGACAAATCGATCGTGCGGGACTTACATCTGAAATGGTTGACAAATATAAATCAAATCCAGACTTTTATACACAAAAAACACCATCAACGTTCTTCTTACGTTTAAACCAAAAACGTGGTGGGCAAGATACAGTATTAAAGAACAAAGATTTACGTTTAGCGATTGCAAAGGCATATGATAAAAAAGGCTTAACGAACGTTATTTTAAATGACGGATCTACACCAGCAGATTACTTAGTACCAAAAGAATTTGCTAAGAGTCCAGATGGAAAAGACTTCCGTAAAGAAAATGGAGATATTTTAAAAACAGATGTGAAAAAAGCAAAAGAGCATTGGGAAAAAGCGAAAAAAGAACTTGGAAAAGAGCAAGTAACGATTGAGCTATTAAACTACGATAGCGATAATGCGAAGAAAGTAGGAGAATTCTTAAAAGGAGAACTTGAGAAAAACTTACCAGGGTTAACAGTGAACTTGAAAAATCAACCGTTTAAACAAAAATTAAAATTAGAATCAGATTTAGATTATGATTTATCTTACGCTGGTTGGGGCCCTGACTACTTAGATCCAATGACATTCATTGATATGTTCGTTACAAATGGTCCTCATAACCAAACTGGATATTCAAATCCAAAATATGATGAAATTGTAGAAAAAGGTAAAGGCGAGCTATTAACGAAAACGAAAGAACGTTGGGATAGCTTACTAAAAGCTGAGAAAATATTACTTGATGATGCTGTAATTGCACCATTATATCAACGTGGTGATGCTATCGTTCAAAGACAGAAAGTAAAAGGTATTGTTCACCATCCGGTTGGTGGAGACTACAGCTATAAATGGGCATATATTACAGAGGATAAGTAAGATGAGGGGCGTACAATACGCCCTTTTTTCTATGCACTTTTCTTCCGTGCTCGAATATATAAAATAAAAAAGGGAGAATCCCATGAAACGAAACACATACATCGATTTCCTAGCTTATTACGGAATAGGAAGTGCTCATCCTGGTGGCTTTACGTTAACAAAACAATTGTTAGCACAACTGCCTTTTAAATATGGAGCGAATGTCCTTGAGATAGGTTGTGGTACGGGGAAAACAGCGGCGTATATGACAAGGGAATTTGGCTATAAAGTAACAACGGTTGAAAAGAATGAAATTATGATTCAAAAGGCAAAAGATAGATGGTTGTTTGAAGGGTTAGATATACAATTAATTGAAGGAAATGTAGAGCATTTACCGTGTTTGAATAACTCATTTGAGTTCGTACTTGGAGAATCAATCATCGCTTTTACAGACAAAGAAAGGGTTATCTCGGAGTGTTATCGTGTATTACAGCAGGACGGTAAGCTTGTTGTCATTGAAATGATTATTGATAGGCACATTGATAAGGGTGAGGAAGAAAAAATCGCCCAATTATATGGCATGAAAGAACTGTTAACTGAGAATGAGTGGGTACAATTATTTCAGAAAGCAAATTTTAAAAGAATTACAATTGCGGGTGGTGGCACGATTGCAGAAACAATCTCTGGCTATGTAGAAGAGCCAGAATGGAATGTATCCTCACATATTCCGAATGAGTTATATGAGGCGTGGGCACAGCATGAAAATGTACGGCTTATGTACCAACACATTTTAGGGCATCGTATTTTTATATGTGAAAAATAAAGAAAAAGAGTTGGCTAAAGGTAGCCAACTCTTTACTATGTTAAATGAAAAATAATGCAGCTAATGTAATTCCGAAGATGAAACCAAATCCGAGTTCAACACCCCAGCCACAACCGCCGCCTCCCCAGCCGCCGCAACCACAACTACTACAACCACGACCACCACATCCGCAGCTGCTGAATCCACCACCGCATCCGAATCCACAACTATCACACCTGCTAAGGCCTCCACAAAGGTCACAACCACCGTTTGCATAAGCGTCGTAGTATCCGAATCCTGAATCAAAAGATGAGCGCTGTTGCACCGGTTCGATCCATACAGAGTTTTGTGTCAAATCGATTATTTTACCTAAATGTATACGGCCATCACGGTCTTCAATCCGAACAACTTTTCCGAAATAACGTTGGCATGTATCATAACATTTTTGTCTATGCATGTTCTTTCCTCCTTCCGCATTACAGTAATACGATATGTAAGGGGGACAAGTGCGGCTTGTACGAATGCCCTATCTATCATAATTGTTATAGGAAAGGGGAAATATAAGAAGAGGATATATAAGGAGGAAAAGGCATGAAATCTACAGATCAGTTTCAGACATACGAAGTACCGTGGGAAGATTTTATTGAAGCGTTACGAGAGGAAATGAAGAAGCAAGTAGGGGCAGATATTATTGATACAGTAGTTTGCAATTTAGAAGATGGTTTTGAAGTGTATACATATGTGCAGGGGGATTTAGATTTTGAATATAAGGAAGCGCTTGAGAGAAAATACGGAAGTGATGCGAAGACACCTAATGTGTTAACGATAATGTTATTAGCTAGTATTTATAATACAAGTGAAGAGAATATACGCTTGCATGCGGATAATAAAGAGAATCCGATTGTTGAAGTGTATGTAAAGCAATGAAACACGCTGTGGAAGGCGTGTTTTTTATTTGTATGATAAAATGTTAGAAAATTGAGAAAGAAGGTGAAGGATTGGGAATTAAACATCTTAATTTAACAGTTACAGATGTAACAGCAGCTAGAGAGTTTTTAGAGAAGTATTTTGGTCTAATTTGTAGTGGAACAAGAGGGAATGCCTTTGCAGTTATGCGTGATAATGATGGATTTATACTAACTTTAATGAAAGGAAAAGAAGTTCAGTATCCAAAAACATTTCATGTAGGATTTCCACAAGAAAGTGAAGAACAAGTAGATAAGATAAATCAAAGATTGAAGGAAGATGGATTTTTGGTCGAGCCTCCTAAGCATGTCCATGCGTATACGTTTTACGTTGAAGCACCTGGTGGATTTACAATAGAAGTGATGTGTTAAGTCAAAAATCAAACTTTTTGTTATGTGTTTTTAAAATAAAAAGTAGGAAAAGTCTGTTTTAAGCGTGGAGCTTAAACAGGCTTTTTTACTTATATAATTGGATAGAGAATGCTAGAAGGAATATTACCAAGTGTATGATCTGTTTACATAATAAAGTTATGGTGGGTTAGTTGTCCTAAAATACAAGTCATATATCTTGTTTCCTCTCATAAATTTAAACATAGGAATTTGTCTACAAAGGTGGCGAAGCCTCATCATGAAAATCCGAATTTGTGCCACGTTCATGTTGTTTCTATTTATATGTTTACCTTTATCAGCTTTTGCAAAAGGAGAGGAGGCAAAGGAAAGGGTCGTTTCACTTGTATATGACGATTCGGGCAGCATGAGAAATAACGATCGCTGGAAATATGCCAATTATGCTTTGCAAAGTTTAGTTGCGCTATTGGATGAAAAAGATAAATTTTCTTACGTTCCAATGAGTAAGCCGAATGATCTATTAAACATTTCGTTAACGAAGGATAAAAGGCAAACAGAAATTGAGGGAATTGGAGCGTGGAAAACGTATTTAAATACTCCATTTAGCGCGGTAGAAACGGCGATGCAATCTTTAAAAAAGGAAGCAGATATAGATGGGAAACGTGAATTTTGGCTTATTGTATTAACTGACGGGGCATTTAATGATTTAGAGAAAGATAAGGTTGGCGGAAAAGAACAAATTTTGCAGAAATTAGCCCAGTTTAAGAAAGAAATGGATGCAAAAAAGATATCGTTACATCCAGTCTTAATTACGATGGAAGAAGATTTAGGACAACAAGAAAAAGAACAACTAAATACGTTCAAGGAAATATGGAAGAAAGAGATAAATGGTGTTACGATGTCGTCAAGCGGAGAAGATGGCATTGTAAAAAGTGTAAATCAAGTGGCAGCATTAGTTGCAAATCGTGATCCATTCTCCTCTGTTGAATCGATTGTAAAAACGAAAGTAGTGGGGAAAAGAGTAGAGATTACAACACCGTTTCCATTAAAGCGTATGACGCTTGTACGACAATCGCCTTCTCTGCCCGATTATCAGGTCACACAAATTTCTAAACCATTACAATTACAATCTTCTTTTTCCATATATGCACCAGGAGAAGCAAAATTGTTCGGAAATATAGTTCATATAAGTACGGAAAATGAGGAAGTTATTAAACCGGGAACTTATACGATAGAAGTGGACCAGGACATTGAGAAAGAAGGACTACAAGTACTAGTTGAACCGGCGCTTAATTATACGGTTTCTACTTATGACAAAGATGATAGTAGTCAAAAAAATGTAGAGGAAATGTACGAAGGTGTTACTGCTGTTATTGAAGCGAAGCCTACGGAGTTGCCAGTTCAGTCTTCTTACTTTCAGGCAGAAGTAGAAATAGACGGAAAACAATATCCGATGAAGTGGGATGATAAAAGGCATGTGTTTTATTACGAAACTAAGCTTGGTAAAGGGTTAGTACGCGGGAAAGTTCATATGAATATAAAGGGGTTTTATAGACAGACGAAAGAATTTAAAATTGAAACAGCTGAGAAACCAAAATTATCACTTCAAACTGTTACAAAAGATTATGAAGAAAAAGTGACAAATTTAGAGAATAGTAAACCATTTGTTTTGCAGCCACAGTTAGATGGTAAGCCGATGACAGAAGAAGCTGTAAAAAAACTATTAAAATCTACTGGTGTCACATCTAAACAATCAATCAATTATGAAATAAAGCAACATGGAAATCAGATCTATGTTTATCCTCGTCCCTATTACTCCGACACATTTAATTTTACAGATACCGGCACCGTAGAAGCTACCATCGTAATGCAGGATTCAAAATTACAAGAAGTAAAGAAAAACATAACATTCCATATTCAAGATGCTCCGTTTTATGAAAAATATGCGCTTATTTTTAAGTTTGTCATTCCTATCACTTTATTACTACTAGTAGTAGGAATCATTGTTTTAGGATGGATTGTTCGGCCAAGATTTCACCGGAAAGCACTACTGTATTATGAATGGGATCAAGAGGTAGCGAAAGATTGGCTATATCAATCTGAACCAGAATTACTCCGAAATAAATGGTGGAACCATTATTTTGGTATCCCATTTAGAGCAGAAAGAAAAACAGTGCAATCCGTTACGTTTATAGCGAAGAAAGGTTCGAAATCTGTCTTTGTAGCGAAAGAATCACAAGTAGTTGGAATGATTATTGATGGGATGTTTATAACAAAGGATGAAGTAGGACTGGAACATAAGACACTATATCCAAATGAACTTTTACTAATTGATAGAGGATATGGTAAGGAGATTTACAAGTACGAATGTGAATAGTAGATAGGGAAAAGAAGGGGATGGAGTATTCATTCTCTTTCCCTTTTTTCAAACAAGCAAGAATAGGAAGGTGGTTCACATGACATTACAAGTTCCAACAATATTAATTGGTTTAGGTGGAATCGGTAGTACTGTGACGCATCAAATATATGAAAAATTACCTGAAGAGCGCCGGAAAAAGGTAGCAATGCACGTATTTGATACAGATGTGAATACATTGAGTAAATTTGATCATATTCGAAAGTTTAAGACACAAACGAGTTCTAGTAAAACGCCCAGGGAGTATATTGCAGGAGATCCAACAATCCCAGAGTGGTTTCCGATGGATCCGACTATACTTGATAAACCATTAACAGAAGGAGCAGGACAGTTACGCGTCATTTCACGTTTAGCGTTACGTGCTGCGATGAAAGAAGATAAATTAACGTCCTTTTGGCAAGAAATTGAGAAAATTTTTCCGGTTACAAGTGATCAAACAGAATATGGTGTGCGTGTCATTATAGTAACATCACTAGCAGGCGGAACAGGTTCGGGGATGTTTCTGCAAATTGCATTATATTTACGTGAAATGCTTCGGAAGAAATTGCAGCATCATAACATTTTAATACGCGGTGCGTTTTTAATGCCGGATGTTTTAGTAAAGACGAGAACAGTTAGTGCGAAAGAGTTTGAAACGGTGCAAGCGAACGGCTATGCATCGTTAAAAGAATTACATGCTATTACGCTCGGTTCTACTGGAGAATTATCAAAACGCGGCGGTGTAACAATTGAATTAGAGTATCGCCCTGATCAAGTAGATGAAGACGGAAGAACGAATCATACAATTAAACAACATCATTTACCGTACAATTATTGTTTCTTATACGATTATGAAAACCTACATGGACACCATTTACACAATTTATCAGATTATATGGAACAGATGGCAAATACAATTTATTTACAGTTATTTAGCCCGATGTCCACAAGTCATTTTGCACAAGAAGACAATCAAATTCAGCAATTAGCAGAATCAAGCGGAAAAGGACGATATTGCGGGGCAGGAACGGCAAAACTCATTTATCCGTATGAGCATGTGTTAAAATATTGTGCTTTAAAATGGGCTGTGCAAGGTTTAGATGAATCGTGGCTTCATTTAGATCAACTGTTTCAAGAGAAGAAGCAAAGATATGACCAAGATGTAAAACGTGGGATGCAGCGTGAAAAGCCGGAGAGAGGTAAAAGTTATTTAGAGGACTTGGAACATCTTGCTACCCGTCCAGAGCAAGCTCATATTTTCTATAGACAAATGTACAATGAAACACGTGAAGGAGCAGAGGGTGGTAAGCTCGGAGTTGCGAAATCAAAACTGTTTTTAGAAGCTGTAGAAAGTTATGTACAACGAACGGTGCAAAAAGATGAGGAATTAAATCGTTTGCAACATGAGTGTAAAATTTCAGCTGCGAAACTGAAAATGATGGAACAAATGAAAGGCGAAGTGGCAAGAGTGGATCATGCGGTTCGCTTATATGCATATGCGATTCCGAGCCGTGTACATGAACATGTAACGACACTTTTATATGACATGATTGAATCAGACCGCTTTTCACCAAGTGGTTCTGAAGGGCAGTCCTATCAATTAAATACATGGTTTTTAAAGAAAACAGATCCAGTTCATCCAGTAGCAGCACGTTTTATGTTATATGAAATTCGAAAACAGTTAGTAGAAAAAATGAATCGATTACATGAAAATAATGAACAAAAGCGTAATGTAATTCAAAACTACGATAAAAAATTTAATGTAGGTAATATCGATGGCACGGTAACGGCTGTACGCCGAGTAGAAATTGCTCAACAACAAGGCTGGTTCGGAAAAATGATTAATAATCAGCAACGTTTATTCAAAAGAGAATTTGAAGACATCGTAACGCAATATGTACACAAATTAAATGAATATCGAAAAGAAATGCTATTAGAACTTGTATATCAATCGCTATATCAAGCAGTTAATAAAATGATTCAATATTGGGAAAGATTTTTTGATAATTTACATGAAACACGTGAAAATTTACTGTTTGAAATCCAAAAGCGCAGTAAGGAATTTGAAGGGAAAACAAACCCGACGAATGTATATGTATTAGCTGAGGAACAGCTGCAAGAAAAGATATGGCAAGATATGCAGCAACATTTAAATTTAGGTGTACTACCGAAAGATATATCAGCGGAAATTTATATGAGTTTGTACGGGGAATATTGTCGTGATGCGAAAACAGAAGAGATTCAGTCGAAAAAGGTAGAGGATTTCTACCGAGAACATATACTGAGCTATTGTTATGAAGAACTGCAAGTACGCTATCGTGATAAATTAGAACTGAATATCATTGAAGCGTTGCGAAAAGAAGCAGATTATAAGAAACGTGATCGTGATGAATACGTTCGTGAAAAAATTGAAGACCTGTTCCATTTAGCGAGTCCATTCGTTCCGAAAGTTGCTCATCATAGGGAATTACAATATTGGGGTATACATCCTTCTTTAAAGAAAGAGCTGCAAGAGGAATTAATTCAAGAAATGTTTAAAGAAAAAGATACAGTACATGAAGCCTTTTCGCCATTTGAAGTAATCTGTTATCGAGCGCATTACGGCTTATCGCTGCAAGACTTTCCTAAATTATCATCAGGACATATTTCAAACGGATTTATGAATGATAAAGGTGACTATTTCCAATCGTATTATCGCCGTGTAAACAAATTAAATAGTAAAAAATCTAGTTTAACGCCGCATTTAGATAAGTATTGGCACTTACCAGCCTTTATGCCAGATTTAAACGCGACTCAAACAAAATTAGATTATGATAAATGTAATCGTGCATTACTATACGCATATATGTATCGCTGGATTAGTTTAGTTGCTGTTGATGGACAATTTGTGTATCAATATAACGGTGTAGGACGTAGCTTTTTAATTCAGTCGATGGGGAAAAATATTTCAAGCGAAAGTTATAAATTACACAGAGCATTGCTTCATAATCCGTTTATTTATGAAAACATCTTGTCACGATTTGAAGAAGAGCAAGAAAAGGCGATGATACAAGGTGGACATTTATATACACATCCGTTCGTATTAGGAGCTCAAGATGTAAGGTGGCTTAGAAAAGAACATGTCCACAATCTTTTAGATATGATTTTAATGTATGACCGTGAAGCGAAGTATGATCCGACGTTAGAAGAAACATCAGATGAATTATTAAGACTATTCCTTGATGAAATTGAGTTGTATTTCCAGAACTATTACGGTACAGGTGCCGATATGGTGGCAAAGAAAGAGAAAGAAATGTTTATTAAACAATTGTGGGATCGCTCGCATGCAAAAGGATATGTAGATCCAAATAGCGCTCCGTATAAAAAATGGCAAAATTTATTAAGTGTTCAAGATGAAGAAGAAACGCCAAAAACGAATGTATAATGAATGAAAAGGGAATCCTTAAAAGTGGCAATACAACTTTAGAAAAGAGGGATTCTGATGCCGTTTTTAGGAAGTGTATATCAAATATTTGGGTTATATCCGGAACTTTATTATGGGATGATTTCAGCGGAGCTGCAAGAGGAAGCTCAAAAGGAGCATCTTGAAAATAGTAGTGCAGAAGCTGAAGTGGAAGAATAAAAAAAGTGCAGATGAAAATCTGCACTTTTTTATTAGTATTAAAATGGTGACATAACCTCAAATGAATTATTATCTAAAAATAATAATTCATTTGAGGTTATTATGATTTTTATTACATTGTATGTAATGAAAATTGTATGAAAATCAATGTAATAAAATGCATATGAATATTAAGGTGGAAAACAACAATGT
>NZ_JBEUTW010000181.1:0-1945 GCF_040492675.1 Bacillus sp. AP50 | reverse complement strand
TATTCAAACCATCCTAATTTTCTGTATCATCCAAGTATAAGTATAAAATAATAACAGTTTTATTTTTAAATTTTTTTAGACAAAAAAAAATGGTAACCCGCCGTTACCATTTTTTATAAAATTATCATTTTTCTACTGGGAATGATTTCAAATCCGTCGCTATTTCTGTATTAGAAAACAACTCTCTAGCCTCTTTCAATAATTCCTTATATGTATCTCCTTGATAGCGAGAACTAATGTGAGTTAATATTAGTCGCTTCGCATTTGCCTGAAGTGCAATGCTCGCAGCTTGCTTAGATGTAGAATGAAAATAATCATACGCTTGTTGCTCATCTTCTGCTGCGAAAGTCGCTTCATGGACAAGTACATCTGCATCTTGCGCAAGCTCCCTACTCGCTTCGCAATATCGCGTATCACCTAAGATAGTAATAATTCTTCCTTTTTGAGGTGGGCCGATAAACTCATTTCCATTTAATATCGTGCCATCCTCTAATTCAACTGCTTCACCATCTTTTAAACGTTTAAAGATTGGACCTGGTTTCACACCCATCTCAAGTAACTTATCAACTAAAAGAGCACCTTGTATATCTTTCTCTACAATACGATATCCAAAACATTCTATACCGTGTGACAATCTTTTCGTTTCTACATAAAATTCATTATCTTCAAATACGGTACCTTCTTCTGTTATCTCCACAACTTCAAGTGGATATTTCACATGTGTCGTACTTACCGATAATGCCACTTCAATAAATTGTTTAATTCCTTTCGGTCCATACACCGTTAAAGGCGTAGTTCCTCCTTGAAATGAACGGCTACCTAATAAACCAGGCAATCCAAAAATATGATCGCCATGTAAATGCGTAATAAATATTTTTTCAATGCGGCGCGGACGTACAGATGTATGTAATATTTGATGTTGCGTGGCCTCGCCACAATCAAATAACCAAGTTTGTCCTCGTTCTTCTAACAATTGTAAAGCAATTGCTGAAACGTTCCTTCCTTTTGAAGGAACACCTGCACCAGTTCCTAAAAATACAAATTCCACTTTCTTTCCTCCAGCTCTAAATATACTCTATCTCTCATCTTACGGAATGTTATTTCAAATGGCAAATTGAATTTACATAACCAATCATCTAGACAACTATATAACACGAACGTTATACTTAAAAAAATTAGCTATCGTTCGTGTTTTATGGTAAAATGATTATACTACATTTTAAGGGAGCGTTTTATTATGAAAGAAGTATTTCGTTTACAAACTGATTTTTCATCTTCATTTGATCGCTGGGTAAGTTCTTTCGTGTCTGATCACCCAGCACAATTAGAATGGACAACTTTAAAGGAATTAATCCATGAATATACAACATCACATACAAATGATACGTTACCAGCATATATTTCTTCAGCTTTAACATATTACGCCCAACGTGTTTCAACTACAAACAGTTCAGAGATTGTTATTTTTGAAAACCCTACAATCTCGTAATCTATAAATAAAAAAGCACTGGTTACAGTGCTTTTTTATTTATACTTATTTAGTAAATCGTCATATTCCGTCCAAAAGTTTGTATACATCCTTTGATCAAACTCATCTAAAATTATCTTGTCACTTGATTTATTAAATAATTCTTTTGCTTGTAATGCAAAAGAAACAATTTGTCTTCTATATTCATTTTCATTCAATTCTATATGAAGCCCTTCATAGTATATAGCCTTTTGATCAGTAGAAATAACTTTGACAAAGTCCTTTAAAATCACGTTTTTACCTATATGGTTTATAGTCCAATGAATTGAAATTGGGCATCCTAACATTAGCATAGTGCCACATCCGTGCAAAATAAGCCCCTCTTCATTTTCAATATCACAAATATATTCTTTATCTAAAGTTCGTAACAAAGCTAAAGCTGATTCACTTATTCCCCATTCCTCATCCATACCTGCC
>NZ_JBEUTW010000180.1:0-26596 GCF_040492675.1 Bacillus sp. AP50 | reverse complement strand
GGAAACTATTGTTGCTAATGATGACAACATATTTGAAAAAGGTTATGTAAATTCGCTCTTTGCTATGCAAATGTTAAATTTCATAGAAACGGAGTTTGATATAGTAGTAGATAATGATGAACTTGATATTATTAACTTTTCTACTATTAATAATATGGTTGATCTAATTAACAAAAAGAAGAATGGGAATTTCACAGTATGAGTAATGCAGAAGAGATTCTGGGAGTAGTTGATAAGTTTGCGGAAAAGAAGCTTCGGCCTCGAGCAAGTGAGTTTGAAAGTAATGAAGAGCTTCCCTATGATGTGATACAAGAAATCTCAAGTTATGGTGTATTGGGTGCAACGATACCAAAAGAATATGGTGGGCTTTCTCTTGATTCTTTAGATTATGGTCGTCTTACTGAAATCATTGGTAAAGCTTGTAATTCGGTTCGTGAATTACTTACAGTTCATGTATCTTTAGTAGGGGAGTCAATTAAAAGGTGGGGGACTGAAGAGCAAAAGAGAAAATGGTTACCTGAGATGGCAAAGGGGAACCTATTATTTTCATTTGCCCTAACTGAGCCAGAAGTTGGTTCTGATGCAAAAGCGGTTGGAACTTCCTATAAACAAGTTAATGATCATTTTATTCTTAATGGGCACAAAAAATGGATTTCTTTTGCTGACATTGCGGATTGTTTTTTAGTTTTTGCGTCTAGTGAGGGAAAAGTTAGCGCTTTTATTGTTGAACGGTCAATGACGGGTGTTTCTACAAATAAAATGAGTAAACTGTTAGCAAGTAATTCCTCGCATATAGCTGAGATTCATTTGCAAGATGTAAAGGTACCAGCTGAAAATTTGTTAGGACCAATTGGGGGTGGATGGAGTTATGTAGTTAACACAGCTCTTGATCATGGTAGATATAGTATTGCCTGGGCGGGAGTAGCCATTGCTCAAGAAGCACTAGAAGCAATGGTAGCTTATTCAAGAAGAAGAAAACAAGGAAATAAATATATATGTGAATATGAAGCAATTCAAACAATTTTAGCAGAAGCAAGTGTAAATATAAAAGCAGCTCGTTCGTTATGCCAAGAGGCTGGGAAAAAGCGTCAGGATAGACATACTGATGCTGTAATTGAAACAACCATTGCAAAATATTTTGCCTCAAAGATGGCTATGAAGGTAGCCACAGACGCTGTCCAAGTGTTTGGTGGAAACGGGTTTTCAAGAGAATATCCTGTTGAGCGTTTATTTAGGGAAGCAAAGGTTTTAGAAATTATTGAAGGTACCTCGCAGGTACTTCAGCCAATTATTGCGCAGCATGCACTTCACACTTGTTCTCAAAAGGGAGGACTTTTAAGAATATGATTTATGAATTGGTAAAAGAAAAGGATGAATTCAAACAAATATCTCCACTTCTCGTTGATTATAAGAACCATCCAATACTTAATGGTATAGCTCATGGTTACAATAAGGGACATATTTATGTGGATAATCCTAATAACCCTAGATGTGCACTTGTATGGGCAGAACAAGAAATTTTTTATTTATTAGGTGATCCTACAAGTAATTTTGTTTCAAGTCTACCAACTTTTATTAAAGAAGTAATTGCACCTGAGGCTCAGCAAATAGGGGATGACTTTTTTCAGGTTGAATTATTACCCGAATCAAAATGGAAACAGGTTGTCGAGGAACAATTGCAAATGTTTATTCCTAAACCTTACACTCGAGTAACATTTACTTTTGATCCGAAGTCTTATAATAAGTTATCTAAACCTAATATGCCTGATGAGGTAACGGTGGAACGAATTACAATCGACATGCTATCAGATAAAAAGTTCGCAATGGTACGGGATGATATTGTTGATTTTTGGGAGTCAACTCAGGATTTCATCCGAAATGGATTTGGTTATGTAGTAATGGTACATGAACAAGTTGTAACTAGTTGCTTATCGGTTTTTGCAACAGATACTGATGTGGAAATTGGAATTAATACTTATGATTTATTCCAGCGAGGTAAAGGGTATGCTTGGTTGGCTGCAAGAGCATTCTTGGATGACTGTTTAAAACAAGGAAGAACACCACATTGGAAGACAGAGGATTTTCGTATTCCATCTATTAAACTAGCGGGAAAAGTTGGATTCACAAATCTTCAAACCTATACAGCTTATGTGTTTCCTTATAACGAATTAGATAATTTCGTTTTTACCGCATACCATCAACTAAGATACTATTCAGATTTTAATAAAGCTAGTGAGTTTGTACAAAAAGCTCGTACTGTAGGAGATTTAAATGCATGGCATCACTTTTTACTTTCATGTGGGTATTCATTAATTGATAGAATCGATCTTTCGTTAAAGCATATGAATCTTGCACTGGATTTAGGATGGAATGATGTATCAGATATTCGCTATGTAGTTGATTTAGTGAATTTAAGAAAAACTGAAGAGGGACGAGCTTTATTAGATAGAGTTGAAGATAGCTTAAGATGAAAAAAAGGGAGATAAAAAGATGAATATTGTATTTATGTTTCCTGGCGTAGGATCCCATTATTCTGGAATGGGTAAGTACCTTTATGAAAACTTCCCTGTAGCACGTGAGATATTTGAAGAAGCAAGTGACACTCTAAAAATAGACATGGCTTCCCTTTGTATGGAGAAGATATACAAAGCTGACCTTGAAAAGTTACAAAATTCACAGACTGCTTTAGTAACAACTAGCATGGCAGCTTTTCGAGTTTTTGAACAGGAAATAGGCAATAAACCAGAGGCAATGATTGGATATTCTTTGGGAGAATATACAGCTCTATGTGCTTCTGGAGCAATTGCATTTTCAGATACCTTAAAATTAGTACAAGAACGTAGTACGATTTTGAGTAGCTATGCATTGACTATAGATGGAACTATGGCATGGGTTAACAATCTTGCTCCAGAAATTGTTGAAGGTATTTGTTCAGAATTGTTAACCAAGGGACAGGAAGTATATATATCGGCTTATGACACTCCAAATAAAACATCAATTTCTGGTACAAACTCTGCGGTTCAGTTAGCTTGTGAAATGGTAGTAGAGCATGGGGGAATTGCAATCCCCCTTAAATTAAGTGGGCCATTTCATTCTCCTATGATGCAACCTGCTGCTGAAAAATATAAGAGTGTACTAGAAAATATAGATATGAAACAGCCATTAGTACCTGTCATAGCGAATCATGATAGTTCAATGTATAAAGGTGTAGAAAATATCAGAGAAAACCTTTACTTACAATTAATAAAGCCTGTGAAATGGTTGGACATGATTCATTATCTAATGAATCAAGGGTCTATGAAAGCTATTGAAATGGGACCAAAGGAAGTCTTGAAGTATCTTCTGCAAGCTATTAACCCTGCTATATCGACATGTAATTATGAAAGGGAGAAAGATATCCTAAATACAAAAAATTCTTTTACATTACAAGAATCTGATTATGAAGAAGTTATATCAGGGTGTTTAACTGTAGTTGTAAGTACAAAAAATTATAATACAGATTTAAGTGATTATCAGAAAAAGGTAGTACTCCCATTTCAAAAGGTCCAAAGTCAATTGGAAGAAAAAATTAATTCGGGGTATTCAGTGGAGAAAAGTGATGTAGAAGAAGCAATCCAAATGATGAAAACAGCACTTACTGAAAAACAGATTAAAGAGAGAGAACAAAAACGTTACCTGCAAAGAGTTCTTCAATGTAAAAGTTTTTAGATATAAATTATAAATATATTAAGGGAGCGATGATGGATAAATGTTCAAGAAAATTGGTATTGTAGGTGCTGGAACAATGGGGATCGGCATGGCAGTAGATTTAGTGCTGCATGGTCTAGAAACGGTATTAATTGATGTTACAGAAGAGCAGTTAGAAATAGCGGAAGAGAAAATATTAGAGACAGTTCGCTTTGCTCCTCTAATTAATAAAGCATTTCCTAGAATGCATAAGGAAGAAGTACTTTCGTTAATAAGTAGCTCTACTAATCTTGATGAAGTGGCTGAATGTGATTATATAGTAGAAAATGTTCCAGAAAACTGGCAAATTAAAGAGCCGATCTATAGAAGATTAGATGAGATATGTAAAAAGGATACAATTTTTGGAGTCAATACGTCTTGTATCTCAATAACAAAAGTAGGAGGAGTAACAAAGCGTCCAGATAAAATAATAGGAATGCATTTTATGAATCCGGTATATATGAAACCATCTATAGAAGTTATTAGAGGGTATTTAACTTCAGATGAAACGGTCGAAAAAGCTCAATCTTTCCTCAAACAATTAGATAAAGATGCAATTGTGGTTAATGATCAGACTGGGTTTGTTTCTAACCGTATCTCCCACTTATTCATGAATGAATCGGCTTGGGTTGTAATGGATGGTGTAGCAACGCCTAAACAGGTAGACGATATATTTAAAAAATGCTTTGGACATACAATGGGTCCATTAGAAACAGCAGATTTAATTGGGTTAGATACAGTATTACATTCTTTGAATGTACTTTATGAGGAATATCAAGATCCAAAGTTTAGATGTTGTCCATTACTTAAAAAGATGGTGGATGCAGGTGAATGTGGTAGAAAGAGTGGTAAAGGTTTTTACGCTTATTAAAATTAAAAATTACAAATAGGGGTGTATAAAATGCAAGATAAAAATTTAGAACAAATTATTCATATGTATATTCAAGATCATGTAGGTATTGAATTTAATGATGATACTGAGATTTTTGAAGAAGGATTAGTTAATTCTTTATTTGCAATCCAATTGATGACTTTTCTTGAAAAAGAATTTGCCATAAAGGTAACTATGGATGACTTAGATATGGATAACTATAAGTCTGTAAATTCTATTGGTAATTTTATAAGAAATAAGCAAATGGTTCGGTAATGGACATGAAACAATACTTAGAGCCATCTCAATATAAAATGTATCAGAATTTTTTGGATTTTGTTTGTGAAAATATAGAACCTTACGCTAATAGTTGGGAGATTGAACAGGGCATTCCATCAGACATAATAAAGACTTGTGCTAAAAATGGTTATTTAGGTGGAACACTTCCAGCAGAGTATGGTGGATTAGAATGGGATTATGTAACGTATGGGTTATTTACTGAAGCAATAGCAAGAGGTAGTGTCTCTCTTTCGGGATTATTTAATGTCCATACGATGGTAACAGAAACGATTTTAAAATGGGGAACAGAAAATCAAAAAAATCAGTGGTTACCATTACTTGCATCTGGTAATCAAATAGCTGCATTAGCTCTTACTGAACCTGGAGCAGGATCAGATTTAAATATGATTAAAACGAACTTCGATCAACACGGGGATAAATTAATACTTAATGGAGTGAAGAAGTGGATCACTTTTGGTGCAGCTGCTGATGTGTTTTTGGTATTTGGAAAGCTAAATGGTGAACAACCAGTTGCCTGTTTAGTACCAAAAGATAGTGCGGGTGTAAATGTTACTCATATAAGAGACATGCTTGGATTTAAAGCTGCATATTTGGCAGAAATTGAATTCAATAATGTAGAAATACCTTTAGAAAATATCATTGGTAGACCAGGATTTGCTTTTACTTACCTTGCACCGTATGCTTTAGAATTTGGGCGTATTTCAATTGCCTTTGCTGCTCTTGGTGTATTACGTACTTGTTTAGAAATATGTGGGAATCATGTATTACATAGAAGTGCATTTGGTAACTCTCTAATTAATCATGGCATGATTTCACATATGATTACGGATATGGGAGTAGATTTAGAAGCTTCTATACTACTTAGTTTAGAAGCTTGTAAGGCCAAAAATGAGCATCGAGCTGATGCTACTGAAAAGATTATGATTGCAAAATATTTTGCATCGCGCTCAGGTACAAGGCATTCAACGAATGCTGTACAGATTATGGGAGCACTTGGTTGTAATGATAATTATTCAATATCAAGGTGCTTTAGAGATTCTAAAACAATGGAGATCGTTGAGGGGAGTAATCAGATTCATCAGCTATTACTTGGTAAGGGATTTGCTAAAAAAGCAAAACGCGCCATTGAAAAAATACCTGTAACTAAAGGAGTGATACAACCCGGATGAGTACATGTATACAGAAGCTGTTTGAAGAACAAGTAGTCCGTACGCCAGATGAGGTTGCTGTTATTTTTAAAAAAGAAACATTAACCTATAAGGAATTAAATGAAAAAAGTAACCAATTAGCTCGTCTTTTACGTGAAGGTGGAGTTGGACCAGATACAGTTGTAGGTATTATGGTAGAGCGATCTATCGAAATGGTTGTCGGAATTTTCGGGATATTAAAAGCGGGCGGAGCATATCTGCCGCTTTCCCCGAATCATCCATCATCACGATTACAATTCATTATAGAAGATAGCGGTGCTAAATTAATACTTACGCAAAAGCAAATCCTACATCGTTTTCAAGATAGTTTGATAGCTGATATGTTGGCTTTAGATTCGATTTCCTATGAAGGAAAGAGTGAAAATCTAGAGTGTATTAACAAACCCTCTGATCTTGTGTATGTAATATACACTTCCGGTTCAACCGGGAAACCTAAGGGTGTTATGATTGAGCATTCGGCCTTAATAAACCGAATTGAGTGGATGCAAGAGACTTATCCAATTAGTTCAAAGGATACTATATTACAAAAGACCCCTTATACATTTGATGTATCCGTGTGGGAGATGTTCTGGTGGGCCATAGTTGGAGCCAAAGTATGTATTCTTGCGCCGGGGATGGAGAAGTTTCCACAGGCTATTATTGAGACAACTGAAAGTAATGACGTGACAATTATGCATTTTGTACCATCTATGTTAAGTGCATTTTTACACTATCTTGATGTGACAGGTGAAACTAACCGAATAAAATCGTTAAAACAAGTATTTGTTAGTGGTGAGGCACTACTGTCTCAACATGTAAACCGTTTTAACAAGCTGTTAAATTTCTCTAATGGTACAATTCTTACTAATCTGTACGGACCTACTGAAGCAACCATTGATGTGACTGCTTATGATTGTCCGACATATGAGATTACAGAAGGGAGCATTCCAATAGGGAGACCAATTAGGAATATTGAGATGTTTGTTGTTGATAAATATGGTAATAAACTTCCGGAAGGTCATATAGGAGAATTATGTATCTCAGGTATAGGATTAGCACGTGGATATGTAAATAGGCCACAATTAACGGCAGAAAAGTTTGTACAATATTCCCTTGATACCCGTATATATAAAACCGGTGACTTAGCTTTAATAAGATCGGATGGGAATATTGAGTTTCATGGAAGAATTGATTTTCAAGTTAAAGTTAATGGGCTTCGTATTGAGTTAGGGGAAATAGAATCGTGTTTAATGTCTTGTGAAGGAGTTTTACAATGTGCGGTAATTGTAAGACAAGAATCTGAGATGGTAGTTAAGTTAATAGCTTTCTATGAGTCAGAAAATGATATTGAGTTAGAGAGGTTAAAAAAATATCTTCGCTTATTTTTACCAGATTATATGATACCTAACCGTTTTGTACGTGTAAATGAAATGCCATTAACGGATAGCGGAAAGATAGATAGAAAAGCACTTGCCTTATTAGGTTCCGATAAATATTCACACCATACCACACTTGTAGGAGGTTCTGTTAATGAGGAAAGCAGTAAAGATTCATAAAGAAGATATTGAAGATGTAATCGCCCTTACACCAGTGCAGGAAGGTATTCTTTATCATTATTTGAAAGAACCCGAAGGAAAGCTATATCATGAAGAACTTCGACTTTGCTTAACTGGAAAAATTAATATTCCAAAGTTTGAAGAGGCGTGGAATTATGTGACGCGGGAAAATGAAATGCTACGTACAATTTTTCGATGGGAAAAAGTTAAACAACCTGTACAACTTATACTAAAAAAGCATACTCCGAAGATTATATATAGTGATGGTAAAGTCTCTAATAATACAGAAAGCTTTGATTTACAAACAGTTCCCTTTTCTATCGAACTGTGCCATTTGAACGAAGGCGAATATGAAATGGTTTTACGTCATCATCATATTTTGTTTGATGGTTGGAGTAATAGTATTATTTTACAAGAGTTTATTAAGGTATATCGAGAGTTAATAAAGGGAGATGTACCATCATCTATAAATAAAAAGAAATTTAAAGAATATATACTATGGCAACAAAAACAAGATAAATCAAAACAAAAGCTTTTTTGGGAACAATATTTAAATGAATTAACTGAACAAATAAATTTATCCAATAAAAATTCTAATCAACTAAAAAAAGCAAAAACATATGTAAAAGAGATAGATCAAGAGCGAAGTGATAGATTTCGAAGTTTTGCAAGTAATCAAGGTGTAACATTGGCTACATTATTTTATACAGCCTGGGGTCTATTATTACAAAGGTACAAAAATTCAGAGGACGTAATATTCGGTACAACAGTATCCGGGCGTTCAATTCCAATGCATGGTCTGAGTGAAATGGTAGGTTTATTTATTAATACACCACCACTTCGTGTAAGTGCTGATGGGAGAATGACTGTTTCAGATCTTTTACAAAGAATTCAAAGTGATGTCCAAAGAAGAACTGAATATGAAACGACTCCTATTGTTGATTTAAACGTGTCATTTGACACTATTATGGTAGTTGAGAATTACCCTCTTGATATAGAAAAGCTGAAAGAAATTGATGAAAGTGTAAGAATTTCAGGTTATGAAGTAAATGAAATGACCAACTATGATTTAACTGTCTCAATAGAGTGTTTCGATTCTATTAAACTTGCAATGATGTGGCCTGAAGATCTATTTGATGAATCCATTATTACCAGTATAACTAACCATTTTATACAACTATTAGATTCAATGCTTTTAGATGAAGGACAACCAATACAAACTCTTAAGATGTTAGATGAGGCAGAAGAAAAGTTTTTGCTTCAAGGTGGTCAAAATCAAAGTGCTACATTCCCACACACAACACTTCATCAATTAATTGAGATGCAAGCTGAAAAGCATCCTGAGAGAGTGGCACTTACATTTGAGAATAGTGAGATGACTTATGGAGAATTGAATGAGCTTGCGGATAAAGTGGCATTTGCTCTTCTAAAAGAAGGTGTAACTTTAGATTCGCCAGTAGCTGTAATGTTGGATTACTCATTTAATATGATTATCTCTCTACTTGGTATTTTAAAAGCAGGTGGGGCTTATGTTCCAATTGATCCTGATTATCCGCAGGAACGCATTGATTTTATTCTTCAAGATAGTGGTTCAAATGTAATAATAACCTCAAATTTATTTGAGGATAAAGTTAAATTTGATAGCACAATACTTTTTATTGAAGAACTTAATAAGACACCGATACAAGATTTCGAGAGAGTAGATGTTGCCCCAAATAATTTAGCATATGTCATTTATACTTCTGGAACAACAGGACGTCCTAAAGGGGTTATGATTGAACATAGTAATGTAATACAACTTGTCATGCATCAACCAAATAGTTTTAAATTCTCTAGTAATGATGTGTGGTTACTATTTCATTCTTTCTGTTTTGATATGTCAGTTTGGGAGATATTTGGATCACTTACTTATGGTGGACGTCTTGTCCTGGCAACAAAAGAAACAATCCGTGATACGTATAAACTTGCTCAGTTGATTGCAGATGAGGGAGTAACGGTATTGAATCAAACTCCATCTGCATTCTATGTTTTTCAACAAGTAGTTGAAGAGATGCCTAAACTTGCTTTTAAAATTAGGTTAATTACATTTGGAGGGGAAATGCTGAAGCCAGGTTTACTGCAAAGTTGGTTTAAGCGTTCACCTAATACGGTCATAGTAAATATGTATGGAATAACTGAGACGACAGTACATGTTACTTATAAGGAAATTGGAGAAAAAGAAATGCACAGTAATCTTAGTGCTATAGGCGTGCCTCTTCCTACGTATTCGTGCTATGTATTTGACAAACATATGAATCCTACACCTAAGGGAATGCAAGGGGAACTTTATGTTGGAGGGTATGGAGTTGCGCGGGGATATCTAAATCGACCTGAACTAAACAGTGAACGTTTTATACAGAATCCTTATAATCCAAGTGAAAGATTATATAAATCAGGAGATTTAGTCCGTATTCTTGAAAATGGCGAAATGGAGTATATAGGTCGTAGTGATCATCAAGTGAAGATACGTGGTTATCGAATTGAAACAGGAGAAATAGAACATCATTTACAACAGCATGCGGATGTGAAGGAAGCGGTAGTTTTATCTATTGCTTTTGGAGAGGAACAAGAACTGTGTGCTTATATACTAACTGATCAAGATATATCTCAAAATGAATTACGTTATTATCTTACTGACAAAATACCTTCGTATATGATACCTATGTATTTTGTACTTTTAAGTGAAATGCCATTAACTACGAATGGAAAAGTTAATCGTCGTGCTTTACCTAAGCCTACTAAGTTAGTACAACCAAATGATTTACTAGATGAGCTTGAAACAACGGTAGCTGATGTTTGGAAGGAAGTTTTGGGGGTAGAAAAAGTAGGGTTGTATGATAATTTCTTTGATGTTGGAGGGAACTCCTTAAAAATGGTTCGATTGTTCTCTCGTTTACGAAGCAAGTTTGAAAAAGAACTTACAATGCCTATGTTATTCCGATACCCAACGGTTCATGATCAAGCTTCCTACTTTAGAAGTGATAATGCTATGGAACACCAACCTGAAGAGGTTAAGAAAGAAAATTTTTTATCTATGAATAAAAATGATGTAGCAGTGGTTGGTATGGCGGTTCGTATGCCAGGCGCTTCTAATCTTAAGCAATTCTGGTCAAATTTAGAACAAGGGATAGAATCCATTCGTACATTTACAGATGAAGAACTTAGTGAGATGGGCATACCAAAAGAAGTGATTCAAAAACCTAATTATATAAAATCTAAAGGGTATTTAGAAGATGTAGATGCATTCGATAATGAATTTTTTGATTACAGTCTAAAAGATGCTGAAATGATGGATCCACAACTGAGAATACTTCATGAATGCGCATGGGAAGCACTAGAACAAGCAGGTGAGGTTAATTCTTCTCATATGAATACAGGAGTTTATGTTGGAGGATCACCAAATTTCCACTGGCTTCGTTCTATTGCTAGTGAATCTTCAAATACATTAGAAGATTTCCAAGCAATGTTGTTAAACGAAAAAGATTTCTTTGCTACTCGATTGGCTTATAAATTAAATCTAAAAGGACCAGCGATTACAGTACAAACAGCTTGTTCTACCTCCTTAGTTGCTATTCAAAACGCATGGGCAGATCTTATTGATGGACGATGCGATATAGCTTTGGCCGGGGGAGTAAGTATAACTTATCCAACAAAAACAGGATATTTATATGAAGATGGTATGATTTTCTCACCAGATGGTCATTGTCGAGCTTTTGATAAGGACGCTCAAGGAACAGTGGGTGGAAATGGTGCTGGTATTGTAGTACTGAAAAGGTTAGAGGACGCTCTTCGAGATGGGAATTTAATACATGGAGTTATTAAGGGGGCTGCAGTAAACAATGATGGGTCCAATAAGGCTGGATTTACAGCGCCAGGGGTTGATGGACAAGCTGCTGTTATAAAATCGGCTCATGAAATAGCTGGCGTTAAGCCTGAAGAAATCTCATATATAGAAACTCATGGTACTGGTACGCAACTAGGTGATCCTATAGAAGTAGAAGCATTGAAGTTAGCTTTTGGTAAGCAAGAACCAGGTAGAGTTTTAATTGGATCAGTGAAGACGAACATGGGACATTTAGATGCTGCAGCAGGAGTTGGAGGATTTATAAAGACGGTCTTAGCTTTGAAAAACAAGAAAATTCCGCCGAGCCTTCATTATAATAACCCAAACCCTAGCATTGATTTTGGAAAAAATCCGTTTCGTGTAAATACGGAACTTATCCCATGGAAAGAAGAGGTAAGAAGAGCGGGTGTTAGTTCGTTTGGGATGGGTGGAACTAATGCACATATAGTGTTAGAGTCTGTTCCTGACAATGCTAAGAATTTTGAAAAACAATCTTGGAATTTATTAACTGTTTCAGCAAAAACAGAGGAATCCTTAGATAAAGCTACTAACGATCTATTATTGCATTTGAAGGAGAATCCAGAGATATCACTATCTGATACAGCTTATACATTACAAAAAGGTCGTCGTGAATTTCCATATAGAACTGCTGTAGTTGCTAATGGAATAGAGGATGCCATAGAAAAACTTGGTGATACGGGACTAGAGAAAACAAACGCAATGGAGAGTAGACCTTTAGCCTTTCTTTTTTCAGGTCAAGGATCACAGTATATCAATATGGGTAGAGATTTATATGAAAATGAACCTGTATTTCGTGAACACGTTGATCAAGGTTTAGCCTTACTCTCAAATTGGTTAGAAATAGACATGAAAAATATTTTGTATCCTACAAAGGAGACAGAGGATAAAGCAACTGAACAGTTAAATAGAACTTCAATGACGCAACCTCTACTATTCACTATTGAATATGCATTAGCCAAGCTTCTAATGAATTGGGGAGTTTATCCAAGGGTCATGTTTGGCCATAGTATTGGTGAGTTTGTAGCAGCTTGTTTAGCAGAAGTAATGTCTTATGAAGATGCATTACATTTAGTAATGATTAGAGGGAAGTTAATGAATAGCGTACCAGAAGGCGCTATGCTAAGTGTAAATTTATCTGTTGAAGAATTAAAAACCTATATAACAGATGATGTAGATATAGCAGCTGTAAATTCCTCTCAACATTCAGTAATTTCTGGTACTGTACTTTCAATCA
This sequence comes from Bacillus sp. AP50, assembly GCF_040492675.1. Taxonomy (NCBI): domain Bacteria; kingdom Bacillati; phylum Bacillota; class Bacilli; order Caryophanales; family Bacillaceae; genus Bacillus; species Bacillus sp. AP50. The sequence continues at coordinate 13,818 of NZ_JBEUTW010000180.1, read as the reverse complement.
ATAAGATTGAGGAATTACTTTTAAATCATGGAGTAAAGACAACGCGTCTATTTACTTCGCATGCTTTCCATTCTCGAATGATGGATGAAGTTCTAGATGCATTTGAGCAAGCTGTAGGAAATATAAAATTATCAAGTCCTAAAATACCTTATATATCTAATGTTACAGGTGAAATGATTACAGTAAATCAAGCCACATCACCTTCTTATTGGGCACAGCATCTACGAAGTACTGTTCAATTTTCAAAGGGATTATCTGAAATTTTTTATTTGAAAAATGTAATTTGCCTTGAGATTGGCCCAGGTAATGCATTATCAACTTTTGTATTAAAACATTTAAATAGAAGTAAAGATCAATTGGCTTTAAACATGTTACGTCATCCTCTGGATAAATCAAATGACTTCGAGCATTTATGCAAGCAAATGGGACGGTTATGGATGCAAGGTGGAACTATAAATTGGAATACTTTTAATAACAGTGAGAATAAAAGGTTATTAGATTTACCAACGTATCCTTTCATGAAAAAACGATTTAAAGCTGATCCATTTTTTAATACTCAATCTCAGAGTTTAACTCAGGAAACAAGAGGCCATAATAAACAGGCTAATATTAAAGACTGGTTTTATTTGCCTTCTTGGGAACGCAAAACATTAAAATCTATACAAATAAAGAAAGAACAAAAATATAAATGGCTTATTTTCAATGATCATCTAAATCGATTCAATCGACTGATAGAAAAATTAAAAAGAGAAGGTCATGATGTAATTGAAGTTAAAACAGGTGGTATTTTCTCTGAAAAATCCGACGGTTTATATACGATATGTCCATCTCAAAAAATGCATTATGAAATGCTATTTTCAGAATTAGAACAAAAAGATTTATTACCAAATAAGATTATACATGCTTGGAGCTTTAATCCAGTTAATGAGGTTATTCTCGATCAAGAGAGAATTGAACGATCAATGGATGAAGGATATTATTCGTTACTTTATATTGCACAAGCAATTGGGAAAATTAATTATGAGGGAGCATTACAGTTAAACATTTTTACTGACCGTATGTTTGAAGTTACAGGTACAGAGCTGAACTTAAAGCCAGAGCAAGCTACAATTCTAGGCTTTTCAAAAATATGCAATCTTGAGTTTCAAAATATAAAATGTCGTACCATTGATATGGATACAGATTCTCAACAAATGTTTGAAGAAGCGGGTTTAATGGAGAGTTTTGTGGATTCTACTGATATAGTTGTAGCTTATCGAGGACGTCATCGATGGGCGCAAACGATTATTCAAAGTCCTTTTGAGGAAGAAGATGTAGAAATTGAAAGATTACGAGAGGGTGGCGTTTATTTAATTACTGGTGGACTTGGTGGAATTGGATTTGAAATTGCAAAAGATTTAGCTAATAGAGTACCAAATGTCAAACTTATATTGATTGGCCGCTCAGAGTTCCCACCACGTAATCAATGGGAACAGTACTTAGAAAATAAAGACGAGCGTGTAAGTCGAGTTATTTCTGATTTGTTGACAATGGAGTCTCAAGGTGCAGAATACATGATCCTAAGTTCTGATGTTTCCAATCAAGATGATATGAAACAGGCAATTGAAAAGGCTAAATCTCGTTTTGGTTCTATTAATGGCGTAATTCATGCAGCAGGTGTCGCTGATTATCTAGGTATTATGATGAATCGTGAAAAAGAATCTAATAATAAAATTTTAGCTCCGAAAATTAAAGGTACACTAGTACTCGATGCTTTATTAAAAGATGAACCAATTGATTTCTTCGTATTATGTTCATCAATTGGTAATGTGGCGTATCATATGAAATTTGGTCAGAGTGGTTATAATGCAGCGAATGAATTTTTAGATGCATTTGCGTTTTATAAGCGGGCTCATGATGGAGTGTTCACTGTAGCTATTAATTGGCCAGATTGGCAAGAGGTGGGTATGTCACTTAAGTCGGCTGAAATATGGGCAAAGCAATTTAATATGGATATGGAAAGTGTATTACATGATGGTGTAACTGTAGAAGAGGGTTTAAAAGTATTCCGTAGTATCATCAATAGAAATCAACAACAAGTCGTGGTTTCTCCAATAGATTTACATTGGAAACTTTTAAATGGTGCCAACTATTATAATGAACTATTGGAAAAAGGAAGTAAGAATAGATTAAAGCAGAATCGTTCAGATGTTTCCACAACGTATAGACCACCTACTAACGAAATTGAACAACAATTATACGAATTATTAAAAGATATGTTTGGAATCGAAGAAATAGGAATTTACGATAATTTCTTCGATCTAGGAATGAGTTCTTTAGATCTTGTTCGTATTAATGTGAAATTAAAAGAGGCCTTTAAACGAGACTTACCTATAGTTGTTCTCTATGAGCATACGTCAATTAAATCTCTTGCTAAATATTTAAGTAATCAAGAAGTAAATAACAATTTAACAAATAAAAAAGAGTTATTGAAAGCGAAATCGGTTATGAAAAATACATTATCTGCTTTAAAAAGTAGAAAGTAGTAAAGGGAGGGGAACAACATGATTAATAAAGAAGTAGTTCCGTCAAAAGTTGAGTTTTGCTGGGGATTACCTGTTATTCCAACACCACAAACAAAAGAACTACTAGAGGAATATGTTAATCAAGCTAAAAGAGCTGAGAAGAATAACTTTGACTCGGTATTGGTTTCTATTGCACCAACATCTGTTGATCCAATGATAGCAGCGTCTATGATTGGAATGAATACGGAGTTTGTAAAGATTTTGGTTGCGCAAAATACAAACCAGATGCTTCCTACCGTAACAGCAAAAGCATTGAATACTTTAAATAGTTTAATTGGTAATCGTGCAGATATTAACATTGTAACTGGAAGTGCCTCGCTTGTCCTTGCGCGTGATGGATTACCAGAACCGCACCATGTTCGATATGCTAGGACAAAAGAATATATTGAGCTGTTACAACAATTAAGACGAGGAGTAACTAGCTATAAAGGTGAGTTTTATCAAGTAGAAAATAGTGATATTTATCCAAAGGAAGATCTCTCTCGAAGTGCCCGCTACTTTGTAGCGGGGTCCTCCGAGGAGGCAATGAGAGTAGCTGCAGAGTATGGTGATGCTTATATACTTTATGCAACAGACCGCAAAAGTCTTAGAGAACACTATCAAACAGTTAATAATTACGCTAAGCAATATGGACGCGAGAAAATTCCAGGTGCTATTTTAGTAGACATCATTGCTCGTGAGACTTCGGAAGAAGCATATAAAGAAGCATATGAATTACTTGAGAGAACACCAGCAGCCTTAAAGCGGATGACTAAGCTATTTTTAGATAATGCAGATTCTGTTGGACTTCGCCGATACAAAGATTTAATTACAAAAGATAGTATGTGGATAGATGATCATCTTTGGGGAGGTCTAAGTTTAGTTAACCCATCTAATTCAATTTCTATAGTTGGTAGCTATGAGGAAGTCATCTCGACGTTAACTGATTTTTGGGAAATAGGGGCAAATTATTTTCTTATTACTTCTCAGATTAGTGAGCATGAAATTGAACGTATTGGTCAAAATGTTGTGCAACCATTTAAAAAGAAAATTGAAAAGTTAATCCAAGTTAACTAAAAGAGGGCTAAAAATATGAAGTTAAACATATGGTTGAAGTTTATCATTTTAATGACCTTAATAGTACTCCCTTATCGACAGGTGGAAGCACAGGAAACGGTACAGTTTAATGAGAAGAAAATACAGAAGCATATAGAAGAACAAATATCTCAAGCGGGTATTCCTGGACTTTCAGTAGTAATTGTAAAAGGAAATGAAACGATTTATAAGAAGAATTATGGCTATGCCGATACAAACAAAAAACGTCAAGTTACGAATGAGACGCTTTTCGAGCTAGGTTCTACTTCAAAAGCTTTTACGGCATTAGCTGTATTGCAGCTAGAAAAAGAAGGGAAAATTAAACTTAGTGATTCTTTAACTAAATATGTTTCATGGTTTGAAATGGAGTATAAAGGCAAACCTTATGAAATTACACTTTATGACTTATTACACCATACTAGTGGAATACCGGAAAAGGCCATTGGATATATTCCTATAACCAATGGCAAAGATTCTATTGAGAAAACGATTAGGAATGTTATGCCAATAGGACTAAACCGAGAGCCGGGTAGCAGTTTTGAATATTCTACGGTTAACTACGATCTATTAGGCTTAGTAATCGAGAAGGCAACTAATCAATCATTTGAAAGATATGTTCAAGATTATGTGCTATCAAAGTTGGATTTATTGAGTACATACGCTGGACGTGAGATGGCCCCATTAGATAACATGGCCCAAGGTTACAAGCGTAATTTCTTACAATCATTACCCTATGACGCTCCTAATTATAGGGGGAATACACCGGCTGGATATTTTATTTCAAATATAAATGATATGGAAAGATGGTTAAAATTACAGCTTGGGGTTGAAAAGCCTAGGATGTTTCCGGAGGAATTGATTAACGATTCTCATAAAGCGAATAGAAAGGTTGCCCCAGATAGCAATGGAGCTTCATATGCAGCTGGATGGGAGGTCTATCAAAGTGGTGGAGGGGAAATTTCACATGGTGGAAGTAACCCAAATTATTCATCGTATATTGGTTTCCGTGATGAGGAACAGATAGGGGTCGTAGTATTAGCAAATCTGAATAGTAATTACACTTACTATATCGGTAGCAGTCTTTTAAATATGATGATAGATAAAGAAGTTAAACCGTTACTCTATGATGAATATAAGAAAACGGATCAAATAGGAACAGCCTTATTTGTGATCTCATCTTTGTGTTTACTAACGTTATTGGTCATGTTATTTCATTTAATCAGGGAGATTATTTTTAGAAAAAGAAAGTTTATATTACCAACGGGAAAAACATGGTTACATATGGTATTAGTTGTTGCGATATATGGGCTAATGATTTATGCACTTTATCAACTACCAAATCTCTTGTTTGGAGGGCTTCCGTGGGCATTTATAAAAGTTTGGGCTCCTTTAACTGTTGTACTTGCAATATATGCAATTGCTGGGGTGGGTTTGGCCTATGTTATCCATACATTCTTAAATCTTTGTTTTCCAAGACAAAAGGGAAAGTCGCTTTTGACTTTAATTGTTTTGGGATTAATATCAGGATTTGGTAATGCCTTTCTCATTTTTGTGATTAATGAAACGTTTGTTAGATCAAATAATTTGGAAAATGGCTTGTTGTTTTACTTTGTACTTGGAATCGTTATGTATATCTTTTCACAACGTATTATTAGAACTAGCATTGTATCGTATACAAACGAGCTAGTTTATGAAAAAAGGATGGAATTAACAGATAAGTTGTTACAGACTCCTTATTACAAATTGGAGTTGATTGAGAAGGGCCGAATAGAGGCGACATTAAATAACGATACGGAAGTTATCTCTCGTTCTCTCAATCTATTAGTTACTGCTGGAACAAGTTTATTAACGTTACTATTTTGTTTTCTCTATCTTGGTGTAATGAATATGTATGCCTTTTTACTATCCTTGTGTATCATCTTTATTACTGCAGGGGTATATTCTTTGATCGGACGACAAGCAGATAAAGTTTGGAATGAAACAAGAGATATTCAGAATGTATATTTTCGTTTGATTGGTGATCTAAGGCATGGTTTCAAAGAGCTTAGGCTTCATACTGGAAAACGAAACGATTTTCGAGAAGTTATGAATGAAAGCTGTAATAACTATCGTGTTAAACGAACGATAGGAGATATTAAATTTGCAAATGTGTTTGTTCTGGGAGAACTATTATTCATTTTTGTTATTGGTATTGTAGTTTTCGTATTTCCAGAAATTTTTGTTAATATGCCAAAAGAGACGATAAGTAACTATGTAATTGTTTTTCTGTATATGACAGGTCCAGTTAATGAAATACTGGGCGGTATCCCTCAGCTCGTAAATGTACGTATTTCTTGGCAACGTATTCAACAAATGGTGAAGAGTGTAGATCATATAAAGGCAAATGAGCAAATCGCAACAACAAAAGAGTACTTAGATGTGCCAATTTGTTTGCAGCTACAAAATGTAAGTTATAAGTATAAGAATAAAGATGGAGATTTTACTGGTTTTGGTATTGGTCCAATAGACATGGACTTTAATTCTGGAGAAATAGTCTTTATTGCTGGTGGTAATGGGAGTGGAAAATCTACTTTATCAAAACTGATTACTGGGTTATATGAACCTAATGAAGGTAACGTTTTATTAAATGGAAAAGAAATAGCTCCAGAGGAATTGAATCAATACTATTCAGCTATCCTGAGTGATTTTCATGTTTTTGATAGGCTATATGGAATTAATACAGAAGGAATGAAAGCAGAAATCGATCATTATTTAGAACTTCTCCAACTGAGTGACAAGGTTGGCATTGAGAATGGGCGCTTTACTACTACGCAACTATCAACTGGACAAAAGAAAAGGTTGGCATTGCTGGTTACGTATTTGGAAGATCGACCTATACTTTTATTTGATGAATGGGCAGCGGATCAAGATCCTGGTTATAGACGCTTCTTTTATGAAGAATTGTTACCTCAAATGCGAGCGAAGGGTAAATGTATTATTGCTATTACTCACGACGATCAATATTTTCATTTGGCAGATAAGCTTATAGTGATGGAGATGGGAACTGTGAAAATGAATAAAACAAAGGAGGCATTATTATGAGTAAGGAAATTAAATGTGTTGTTTGGGACTTAGATTGTACAATTTGGGATGGTGTTTTATTAGAGAGTGGTACAGTTACTTTAAAACCTGGAATTTATGAAATTATATGTGAATTAGATCGACGTGGAATACTGCAATCAGTTGCTAGTAAAAATAACTACGAAGATGCAATAGCTAAATTACGGGAATTTGGAATAGAAGAGTATTTTTTATATCCGGAGATTCATTGGAACTCTAAATCTAGTTCCATTGAGAAAATTAGAAAAAATTTAAACATAGGTATTGATACTTTTGCGTTCATTGATGACCAACCTTTTGAATTAGAAGAAGTACAGAGCGTTCATAATGATATTCTGTGTATACATGTAAATGAATATAAGTCGTTATTAGACTTGCCACGACTACAACCAAAAAGAATTACAGAAGATTCAGGTCGTCGAAGACTGATGTATTTAGAAAATCTTAAGAGAACGAAGGATGAAGAAGAATATGAAGGCCCAAAAGAAGAATTTTTAGCTTCACTTGGGATGAATTTTGTGATTAGTGAGGCTCGTGAGGAAGATTTGCAGCGTGCAGAGGAGTTAACAGTACGTACGAATCAATTAAATTCGACTGGTATTACCTATGATTATGATGAATTAAACTATTATCGTAATCATCCAGATTATTTATTATTAGTTTGTGAGTTATCAGATAAATATGGCTCCTATGGGAAGATTGGTTTAACACTTGTAAAAAGGACGGAGGAAGCCGACTGCCTAAAACTTCTTCTCATGTCTTGTCGTGTAATGTCCCGTGGCGTTGGTACTATACTCCTCACATATCTAATGGAAAGAACAAAACAGGCAGGTAAACGCTTTTTGGCTGAGTTTAGACAGACTGACCGTAACCGTATGATGTTTGTTACGTACCGATTAGCTGGATTTAAGGAAACTAGCAACGAAAATGGAATATTAATTTTAGAACATAATCTTGAGAATATAAATCCTTATCCTCACTATATTAATATACAATTTCCGGAAACACCAACGGATGTGGATAGAGGGGAAGTGGAAATATGCAACAAACAATTGTAAAGCATTCTCTTACGCATCCACAAAAAAGAGTTTGGTATAATGAACAAATTTATCCAAACACATCTATGTATAACATCGGAGGGATGGTTCTTATTAATGGGGAAATTAATTTTACAATTTTAGAAAAAGCAATTCAATTATTCATTAAGAAAAATGATGGTTTACGTCTACGGATTTTTCAACAACATAGAGAACCCCACCAATATATATCACCATTTGAACCTACACCAATACGTTTAATTGATTTTTCTAATCATCATAATCCAAGTTTAGAAGCTAGAAAATGGGCCCGGGATGAATTTCAAAAACAAATTCTACTTGAAGGAGGCCCTCTGTTTGAATTTGTGCTCTTGAAAATAAGTGATGTAGAAAGCTCCTATTTTGTTAAGTTTCATCATATTATAGCTGATGGTTGGACAATCCAACTTATGACGAGTCAAATTATCGATTTTTACTCTAAGTTAAAGAATGATGAGCATATAAATGATACGGTTGAATCTACTTATCTGTCTTATTTACAAGCAGAGGAGAAATATCTGGAATCCCCTCGATACGTAAAAAATAAGAATTATTGGAATGAGAAATTTATGAATCTGCCAGATTTCTTTTTATCAAAAACATCTCATTCTCTAGAAGGGAAACGAAAGATATTTTTAATTGAAAAAGAAAAATCGGTTGCTCTACAGTCTTTTATACAAAAACATAGAATATCTATGAATACATTATTTTCAACCTTTATGCTTATTTATATTCATAAAATGTATGATCAATCAGACATTATCATTGGATCTCCTGTACTAAATCGTTCCGGTGTACTAGAAAAGAAAATAGTAGGTATGTTTACTAGCACAATGCCGTTACGGTTAAATGTGGATGAAGATGAGAGTGTTCTATCTTTCATTAAAAGAGTAAATCATGAAATAAAACAATGTCTATTTCACCAGCGTTATCCTTATAACTTATTGGTAAAAGACTTGCAATTGACTAGTAAAGGATACGATGGTTTATTTCAATATAGTGTGAATTACTATAATACAAAACTTAAAAATACTATTGATGGATTTTCTTTAGAAAACGTGGAGTTTTACAGTGGTTACCAAGCCTATTCATTGCAGTTAGTTATTAAGGAATGGGCAGATGAAGGTTTAGAAATTCAATATGATTATAAAGTCGCGGATTTTGAAGAAGATCAAATCAATTGTATGCATGAGAGGTTTTTAGCTTTAATAGAACAAGTTTTACGTAATGAAGATCAATCGATAAAAGAATTATCTTTGTTATCGGATGATGAGCAAAAGTTTATGTTAGAGAAATTTAACAATACAGCTGTTGTGTATCCGAAAGAAAAAACTATTCAAGAATTATTTGAAGAACAAGTAAAACAGACACCAGAAAAAATAGCAATTCAACATGCTGATAGATCAATGACTTATCTTGAATTAAATAAGAAATCTAATCAGTTAGCAAGAAAGTTACGAGAAAAAGGAGTCAAAAATGGTCAAGTCGTGGGTATACTAGCTAAACATTCACTTGAGATAGTAATTGCAATTTGGGGAGTTATTAAGGCTGGAGGTACATATTTGCCTATAGATCCTTCCTACCCAGAGGACCGAATTCGTTATATTTTGAATGATAGCGGCACAACATTACTTTTAACTGACTATACAAATGAGGGTAATTTAGAATATTTAGGTGAGAAAATTAATATATGTGATCAGAAACTTTATGAAGGAGATAATGCCAATCTAACCCTAGTAACTGCACCAAATGATCCAATATATATAATTTATACCTCTGGAACCACGGGGAATCCTAAAGGAACTGTAATCACTCAACGTGGATTGGTTAACTATATTTCCTGGGCTAAAAAGAACTATATTAGTAGTGAAAATGATGTTTTTGCATTATATTCATCCGTTTCTTTTGATTTAACAGTAACTTCAATATTCACTCCTTTAATAAGTGGTTTATTGTTAGTAATATATCATGATAATGAAGATGAGTTTATTTTGTCAAAAATACTCAAGGAAAATGTAGTAACAGTGTTGAAAGTTACGCCTTCACATTTAGCATTGTTAAATAACTATTCACCCCCAAGAGTTTCATCTCTTCGCAGATTGATTGTGGGTGGAGAGGATTTGAAAACCTCAGTAGCCGAAAAGATATATGATCTTTTTAGCGGTAAAGTTGAAATAATTAATGAATATGGACCAACTGAAACTGTGGTTGGATGTATGATTCATCGTTATGATCCAGATCTAGATCGAAGAGCATCCGTACCAATTGGTACACCAGCTGATAATGTTCAAATATATTTATTGGATAAGAATCTTCAGCCGGTTCCTATTGGTGTAAAAGGAGAAATTTATATATCGGGTGATGGGGTAGCTAAAGGTTATTTAAATCGTCCGGATTTAACAGCGCAACGTTTTTTATCCAATCCATTTATTTCGAGTGAGAAGATGTATCGAAGTGGTGATTTAGCTGTCATGTTGCCAAATGGATTAATTGAGTATCAAGGACGGATGGATTCTCAAGTGAAAGTTAAAGGATATCGTATTGAAATAGGGGAAGTTGAGAATGCACTGTTACAACACAAGTCTGTTAAAGATGTAGTAGTGGTGAATTGGCAAGGTGAGGATAATTCAAATCATCTAGTTGCTTACATTGTTTTGAAAGACAGTGTTCAAAATATAGAAATACGCAGTTTTATTTCGCATATGCTACCAAGTTATATGATTCCTTCATTTTTTATCTATATGGATCAGCTACCGCTTACTATCAATGGAAAGGTAGATCGTCAAGCGTTGCCAGATCCGATGTTAAATAACGGTTCTAATCATACTCATTTAGAAGAAGTAGATGAAGATGTTACTGGAATGGTTAGTGAAGTTCTCAAGGAAATATTACAGACTGATAGAATCGAATTGCATAGTAATTTTTATCATTTAGGTGGAGATTCTATTAAAGCGATCCAAGTGAGCGCTAGATTACAAGAACTGGGATGGAAAGTTAGAGTTAAAGATGTACTAAATTATCCAGTTGTAAGTGAATTGGCAGCAATGTTAGTTAAACAAAAAGATGTTACAGTCTCACAAACATTGGTAACAGGAAAGGTAGAGCCTACTCCTATTATGCGTTGGTTCCTTGATCAACAGTTTAAGAACCCGCATCATTGGAATCAATCGGTATTACTGTCTTTGAAGAAGCCGGTTAAAGAAGAATATGTTAATAAGATGTTAAATACGATCATGCATCATCATGATTTGTTACGGTTAAGGTATGAGGATAAGCAGGATTACTTCTATTATGACGAAGATATGTCCATTGTTGATTCTAAGGTTACCATGTTTGATTTGTCTGAAATTCCAATTGAAATGGCTTTGAATCAGGTTCATATAAAAGGTGAAGAGTTAAAAGGAAGTTTAAATTTGAATGTAGGACCATTATTTAAAGGGGCCTTATTCCAGCTTTCAAATGATCAACAGTTGTTATTATTAACTGCACACCACCTTATTGTTGATGCTGTGTCCTGGCGTATTTTAATTGAAGATGCAAACCGATGTTTGAATAGCTTGTATTTAGGAGAAGTTCCATCGCTACCATTAAAAACTAACTCTTTCCAAGATTGGTCTGAAGCTTTAAATAGTCGAGGAGTTAATTTAGTACGTGCTGAATTAGATTATTGGGAATCCATAGATAACACGCTAGATAATAATTTTCAAATTAATAGAGAAAAAGAAAATAGTACTGTTGAAAGTTGTACTACTCTTACCTTTACATTGAATGCAGATGATACAAGAAAACTATTAACTACTGCAAATGTGCCTTACAATACACAGCCAATGGAGTTGTTACTTGCTGTGTTGACAGAAAATTTAGGTAAATATACAAACCAAGATCAAATTAAATTTGAGTTAGAAGGTCATGGTCGAGAGGAATTATTTGAGCATCTTGATATTTCACGTACAGTAGGGTGGTTTACAACGATGTATCCTATTGTATTACAAGTTTCGCATAATATTGCTAATCAAATAAAGAGTGTTAAAGAAGAGGTTCGTAAAAGACCTAATAAGGGAATTGGATATGGAATTCTTAAAGAGAAGTTTCCTTCTTGCAAAGATTTAACTCAAAATATAATTCGTTTTAACTATTTAGGAGAGATAGATAATTCTCTCGGGGATGGATGGTTTACTATTGTTGATTATCAAAGTGGCAGTGAACAATCAAAAGATAATCATATTACTGCATTATTGGATATTGTGGCCATGGTTAAGAATAAAAGCTTAGAAATTCATGTGACATTTAGTACAAGTCATTTTCAAAAGAATTTTGTAGAAAATTTATTTTCAGATTATCTAGAACGACTACAGACATATATCCAATCCTGTTGTCAAATGCAAACAAAAGAATTTACTTCATCAGATTTTGAAACCTTAAACCTTAGTGATGAAGAAATTGATAATTTGTTTGATTAAACAACTATTTGATGAAAATTTTATTTAATAAAGGAGAAGTCACTTGAGAAAATTAATGAAAGATTTATCGCCAGGATTGAATAGTAACAAATATTTGGTTTGTGTTCCTTATGCTGGGGGCTATTCGAATTCTTTTTTACCTTTAAAGAATTATTTACCGAAAGATATAAAACTTATTTCATTTGATCCTCCAGGCCATGGTCCTAATCTTTCTCCACTAGTTGATAACATAGATGATCTTGTTAATTTATATTTAATGGAGATGCAACCAATTTTAGAGGGAGAGGTTACATTATTTGGCCATAGCATGGGAGGAATTATAGTTCACCGTATGGCTCAAATTTTAGAAAGTAAGGGCATAAATCCTAAAAATGTTATTATCTCTGCTATGAATCCACCGGAAATAAGAAGAAAAACAAATCATTTAGATGATAAAGACTTTATAGATTATATAAAGTCTTTGGGAGGATTACCGGATGAAGTATTACAACATCAGGAGCTTTTAAACTATATCCTTCCAGTTATTCGATCAGACTTTCGTGCCATTGAGAATTATATAAATGATGACACAACATTGTTGAAAGCGCCTCTGTACATTATTAGTGGAACAACAGACTCCAATTATACAGTAAAAGGGGCTAAGAAGTGGGTAGAATGGGGCAATGAGGTTCATTTTCTAACAGTTAATGGTGGTCATATGTTTTTACTACATCAAGCTGACATCGTGGGCGGGTTAATTATGAAAATATTAGATAGGGTAAAATCTGTGAAGTAAAAAAATTAAGGGATGTATCTGAGTAAGAGAAAAGTGCATTTCTATGCTTTATGTTGAAACTTCTATCGCTACAGTAGCAATCCAATTGGTCGTCATTGGGAGTTTTATTACCGAGGAAGAAAACTCCCAATGACGAGTATGATTGTGCTCCCTCATGATAAAACGGATGGGTCTATGGGTAACATAACCATTAAATATGTAGTATGTAGTATTTAGTATCAATATCGTAGAGAATGGTGGGAAGAAAAAATGCTTGATAAATTTACCCAGCAGGTTTTATTATCTAGTGAAAAATTAAAAAAAGAAAAAGAATATTGGTTAGACAAGTTATCAGGTGATGTTGAGTTAAGTAGATTTCCTTGTGATTGTCTGTCTTTAAATAATTTTCAGGCTTCTAAAGAAAGTTATTATTGTCAATTCCCATCGGATATTGCGAAGAGAGCTGTAGCAATTAGCAATAATTCTGATATGTTACTGTACACTATTTTATTATCAGGCGTGAAATATCTCTTAAGTAGATATACCGATAGGGATGATGTAGTAATTGGAATGCCAGTTTTTAAGCAAGGTCAAGAAGAGACGGTTTTTCAAAACAACTTTTTATTATTACGTACTCAAATAAATCAAGAAGATAATTTCAAAGAAATAATATATAAAATTAAAGAAACAATTTTAGAGTCAAATGAACATTGTCATTTTCCTTTTAATAAACTTACTCAATTATTAAGTCTAGATGGAGAGAGTAATAATCTTCCCGTATTAAATACAAT
>NZ_JBEUTW010000179.1:0-12779 GCF_040492675.1 Bacillus sp. AP50 | reverse complement strand
AAAATAGTAAATTCGTTGCTTGTAGCACTTCAACTAGACTGTGTCCCCGAAAGTTAGAAAGGTCGGTTTGTTAAGTAGCCTCTAGGGAATGAGCCTAGTACAATACCGGATTCATTCCCTTTTATTTTTCCTTGATTCTTTCATGATTATAGTACTTTATATACTTTGCTAATTCTTGTTTGAATTCTGTTATACTTTCAAATTCTCTCGATACAGAAATAGACATACAAAAACGCCATTCTTTCTTATAAATCTACAGAAAGAATGGCGTATTCTTCAAAAGTGAGTTCCTTTATTGAAAAGCTTTAGTTCTATATGACAGATAAAAGGGCAAGCAATGCTAAAATAGCGAGAAGTCCTTGTTTCATGATAATTGATTTATTGGATGTGAGACCTCCGAAAATAGCTGCTACCCCACACAAATGATGAAAAATAATTGAATCATATAACCAATGGGATTGTTTCCAAGTATAAGTCCCCAAATGAGGCCAGCTGCTAAGAATCCATTATATAAACCGTTTACAAATTAATTGTCTAAGTATTTCTAAGTTTAAAGAGTGCAGTGTCTTCGTTTTTTATTGAATTAACTTTTACATGTTGGTTCAATATTTTCTATTCTCTTGGAACTTAGTTCTCGTTTACTTCTCACAAAAGCAATAAAATCTATTATCTCTTCTGTTGACAGTGCTTCTCCATCTACTAAAAGTGTTGCATCTGGATCGTTTAGGAGTCTTGTAATATCAATTACATCTTTGTTTTGATGTGAATGTTCAATTCGACCTAATATATAATCTACAGATGTATCAAATAAATCGGCTATTTTAGATAAAGATTGTAATGAAGGTAATCTATAACCATTTTCATAACCAGCATAGGTGCTTTTCGCAATCCCAAGTCGATCTGCTGTCTCTTGTAAGGACCATTTTTGATTTTTTCTTAATTTAGATAAACGTTCCAGCATTCGTCTCATACCCCATCTAATTTTATTAAATTAATTATAGCATAGAAAAAGAATCAAGAATAGAAAAAAAGTACGCGTATTGAATACAAAATCTTGATTAATTCAAATTAAGTTCTATAATGATAAATATAAATACGCATTACGCGAACGATATATCGTTGTTTATTTTATGGAGGGGTTGTGTATGAAGAAAATTTTATTACTTGCAACTGGTGGGACAATTGCATCTGTGGAGGGGAATGAGGGGCTTGTTCCAGGATTGTCTGCTGAGGAATTATTGAATTATTTTTCGAAGTCTTCTCGAAACTTAGAAATAGATTGCAAAATCTTAATGAATATTGATAGTACCAATATGCAACCTGAGCACTGGAAAGAAATAGCTAATGCTGTTTTTAATCACTATGATGACTATGACGGGTTTGTGATTACACATGGAACGGATACGTTAGCTTATACATCTTCCGCGTTATCTTATATGCTGCAAGGTTTAAGAAAACCAGTTGTTTTAACAGGCTCACAAGTACCTATTAGTTTTAAAAAGACAGATGCAAAGAAAAATGTAGCTGATGCTCTTAGATTTGCCTGTGAGGATGTTGGCGGTGTGTTTATTGTTTTTGATAGTAGGGTGATTATTGGGACGAGAGCAGTTAAAATGCGAACAAAAAGTTATGATGCATTTGAAAGTGTGAATTATCCATATGTTGCTGAGGTAAATGAAGATGAAGTGAAATATCATTGGAAGCCAACGTCCCCCCATAATGAACTTTCAATAAATACTAATTTATGTACGGATGTTTTTCTTATGAAATTGTATCCAGGTACAAAGCCAGAGATATTTGATTGCTTAAAAGATTTGTATAAAGGAATTATTATTGAAAGTTTTGGAAACGGTGGATTACCTTTTGAAGGAAGGAACTTGCTTTCGAAAATTCAAGAGTTGACTGAAATGGGGATTGCTGTAGTGATTACTACTCAATGCCTGGAAGAAGGAGAAGACATACTTCTCTATGAAGTAGGACGGAAAGTGGCACAACATCAAGTAATATTGTCTGGAGATATGAATACGGAAGCCATCATAGCAAAATTGATGTGGGCGCTTGGGAAAACTAATAAATTAGAAGAGATTAAAAAAATTATTGAAGAGCCTTTAGTCTACGATTTAACAATAAAATCTGATAAGGATTGGTAATGACTTCATATGATTTATTTAGGTTTTACATTTAATATGGGGGAGAAATTAAAATGGCAATGACAAACAAGAATATGCGAGTAGAGAATGATTTTTTGGGAGGAAAGGAATTACCTATTGAGGCATATTACGGAATTCAGACTTTACGCGCTGTTGAAAATTTCCCGATTACAGGGTATAAAATTCATGAAAGTTTAATTAGAGCGTTCGCAATTGTAAAAAAAGCAGCAGCGCTTGCGAATACAGATGTAGGAAGATTGGAATTGAACAAGGGCGGTGCGATCGCAGAAGCTGCTCAAGAAATTCTTGATGGAAAATGGCACGATCATTTCATCGTCGATCCAATCCAAGGCGGAGCAGGTACTTCAATGAACATGAATGCAAATGAAGTCATTGCCAATCGTGCTCTTGAATTATTAGGAATGGAAAAGGGAGACTATCATTATATTAGTCCAAATAGCCATGTAAATATGGCCCAATCAACAAATGATGCATTCCCAACGGCGATTCATATCGCGACGTTAAATGCATTAGAAGGCTTATTACAAACGATGGGTTATATGCATGATGTATTTGAATTAAAAGCAGAACAGTTTGACCATGTTATTAAAATGGGGCGTACACATTTACAAGATGCGGTGCCAATTCGTCTTGGACAAGAGTTTAAAGCATACTCTCGCGTACTTGAACGTGATATGAAACGAATTCAACAATCGCGTCAACATTTATATGAAGTAAATATGGGGGCAACTGCAGTTGGTACAGGCTTAAATGCAGATCCAGAATATATTGAAGCAGTTGTAAAACATTTAGCTGCAATTAGTGAACTACCGCTTGTTGGTGCAGAAGATTTAGTAGATGCGACGCAAAATACGGATGCTTATACTGAAGTATCTGCAGCACTTAAAGTATGTATGATGAATATGTCTAAAATCGCGAATGACCTTCGCTTAATGGCATCAGGTCCACGTGTTGGCTTAGCGGAAATTATGTTACCAGCTCGTCAACCAGGTTCATCTATTATGCCAGGGAAAGTAAACCCTGTTATGCCAGAAGTTATTAATCAAATTGCGTTCCAAGTAATAGGTAATGATCATACAATTTGCCTTGCTTCAGAAGCAGGACAATTAGAATTAAACGTGATGGAACCAGTACTTGTTTTCAACTTACTGCAATCGATTAGCATTATGAATAACGGTTTCCGTGCCTTTACAGATAATTGCTTAAAAGGAATTGAAGCGAATGAAGATCGCTTAAAAGAGTATGTTGAGAAAAGTGTAGGAATTATTACAGCTGTGAACCCTCATATTGGTTATGAAGCAGCAGCTCGCGTTGCGAAAGAAGCAATCGCGACAGGGCAATCCGTTCGAGAACTTTGTGTGAAAAATGGTGTATTGTCACAAGAGGACTTAGAATTAATTCTAGATCCATTCGAAATGACACACCCAGGGATTGCAGGAGCAATTCTTTTAAAGAAAAATTAAAAGAAGAGGGGGGACAAGTCCCTCCTCTTTGTTTACAATATAGGGATGTTATACGTGAATAGAGGTAGGGAGATTATAAGTAAGTATACAGTGGCGTTTAATGGTTCATAGAAACAACATTAAGAGGAGCAGAAATATGATCAACACCACTTTTAAATAAAGAGGATTTATTAAAATATCCTATCATGTTAACAACAAGTTTACATGAATCTTTATAAATAACTATGACCAACCATGAATCAATAGTTGGCCATAATGATCTTAAAGACCCATATCTTTTAATCCAGGACTATGCTCATTTGGTATTTCAGGAAGTTCTGGTACAGGAAAACCTTTTGGCGGGTCAGTTACTGCTAATGTTCCTTTGTTTCTACTTGGTGATTCACCTTGGAATATTTCTCCCATTCTTGTTGGATCTAAACTAAAATTAAATTGTGCGTTATGGAATCCCATGTCTACATACTTTCTGCACTCTGGGTATTTATTAATATCATAGTTGGGCACAGGGAAGAGTTTCCCCCATTCAACACCCAATGTCTCTAAAGCTTTTGCGAAAGCATTTTGATGTGCATTATCACGTACAATTAAAAATGCAAGTGTTTCTCTAAAAGTTTGATTGGAACTCATTTCATAAATTCTAGTTTTTTGAAGTACACCTGTAGATTCAAGTACTACGTTATCTAATAAATCGCTAATTAAGTTTCCATGACTATATACCCAAGAGCCATTCCATGGGTTGCCAGCTGCATCAACAGGCAATGAACTTTGAGCACCTACAATAAAGTGGTGAGGATTTGCATGTTTAACCGCTTCATCAAGTGGTGCTGTGTCAATACCAGCATTTCCTGGCGTAGGTTCACCAGATCCAGTTAATAGTTGATTAATTGTATGTTGTACAAGTTCTACATGGCTTATTTCCTCTAAAAAAACACCTCGAAGTAAATCACGATATTGCTTCTCTTTCCCTCTAAAATTTGAGCTTTGGAAGAAGTATTGCATCATTGTACGCATTTCGCCATAATGCCCACCTAATATTTCTTGTAAAACTTTTGCGGCAGCTGGATCTGGCTTGTCCGGCTTAATAATATTAATCAGTTCTTCTTTATAATAAAACATGAAGTACACCTCTTTTAAGTTAGTTAACATTGTTATCGTGTCCGCTGTTTGGTTACTTAATACTTTAATTCATGTTTTTACCAATTAATTATTATCTCAAAATGCAAAATTTTTGAAAATAACTATTTTAGATGTGAGATGAAAATAGGGGATAGATACTTAGCATTTAATAAAAAAAGATAAGATTACGAAATGTAATCTTATCTTTTCATTAAGAAAAATGAATTGTAGCTTCAAGGCTTCAGAATGACTTTTATACAATCATCTTCACGATTATTAAAAATTTGATAACCGTAGCTCGCTTCTTCAAGGGGGATTTTGTGTGTAATAATCTCTTTTGGATCAAATTCTTTATTTGTTATTTTTTTAAATAGTTCTGGCATAAAATGAATGACAGGTGCTTGTCCCATTTTAAGATTAATATTTCTAACCCAAAATGCTCCGAGTGGAAATGCATTATAATTGCCACCATAAACGCCAGTCATTTGAACCGTTCCATATTTTCTTACGGCTTTCGTAGCTATTTGAATAGGGCCGAGAGTTCCGCCTTGTAATTTCAATTTTTGTTCCAGAAATTCTAGTGGCGATTTTTTTCCATCCATCCCCACACAATCAATAACTACATCGGCACCACCATGTGTAATTTCCTTTAAATGTTCTCCCATATCGGGGGATTTTGTAAACTCAAATACCTCAACATTGTTAATCTTTTTTGCATAATTCATCCGATAATCTAAGTAATCCACTGCAATTACACGTTTAGCACCTTGCATCCAAGCAAATTTTTGTGTCATTAATCCAACAGGTCCACAACCAAGGACGATAACAGTATCACCGGGCTTAACGCCTGCGTTTATTACACTCCAATAGGCTGTAGGTAAAACATCTGATAAAAATAGTAGGGATTCATCTTCAAGCTCGCATGATTCCGGTATAACAAATGGAGTAAAATTGCCAAATGGAACTTTTAAATATTCTGCTTGTCCGCCTGGATGATTACCAAATTTCTCCGTATAACCAAAGTATCCACCAGAATCGTAATGAGGATTTGAGTTATCACATTGACTTTCCATTTCATGTTGGCAATAGAAACAATGTCCACAAGAAACGTTGAAGGGGATGACAACACGATCGCCTTTTTTCACTTTAGTGACATCTGGCCCGACTTCTTCAACGATTCCCATTGGTTCATGGCCGATAATGTATCCTTGAGGTAAGGGCATGTTACCTTGATATAAATGTAAATCAGAACCGCAAATAGCGGTTGAAGTAATTCTTACAATAATATCATCTTTTTTCTCTAACTTTGCATCATCAACTTGTTTAACTTGTACTTGATTTGGTCCTTGATAGGTTACAGCTTTCATCTCATATCTCCTTTTGGATTATGTCTCAAAACATAATTTTATTTAATCTCTTGGTGAAATAGAAATCTTTCTTTTATTTACTGAAGAGAATTAGGAAGTATACATAGTGTTGTTATGAAAGTATGTTATATCAGTTATTCTTTCTTATATGTTTTGCCCTACTTTAAGAAAAAAATCAATTTTTATTCATAATCTAATTTCCATAAAAAGGATAATTATTATTTCATAATTTGTAGCATATTAAAAACATCGGAGGTGAAATAAGATGGCAAACAATAATAGTGGAAGTCGTAATGAATTGTTAGTTCGAGGTGCTGAACAAGCTCTTGATCAAATGAAATATGAAATTGCACAAGAGTTTGGTGTACAACTTGGTGCAGATACAACAGCTCGTGCAAACGGATCTGTTGGTGGCGAAATTACAAAACGTTTAGTAGCAATGGCAGAACAACAACTTGGTGGTAGAGCTAACCGCTAAGTAAATTGGCTTAAAATATAGCAAATATGTAAATCAATTTCTTTTGTGTATTCATAAAAATAAAAAACCTTATATTAAACAGATACTCACTCAAAGATTATTGATAATCTTCTTTCATAATCTTTGAGTATTTAATTTGTAAACTACTTTCCTAAACAATAAACACGCGGTGTTGGAAAGGTGTTTTCCATGCATAGTAGAAAATCTTTTGCAGGAAAAAGCATACTTAAAAATTTGATTTCAATATTGAAATCAATATTTATTATGATATTTTCGAAAGGTAGGAATTTAAAAATGGGTATATTAAGTGGAAATCCTCAAAATGAACCGTTACATTACGGTGAAGTATTTGACATTTGGAGCTATCTTCTTGCTGCACAGGGTGCGATTGCAAGCCATCAAGTATTTATGAATCATACAGGTGATGAAGACTTGAAGAAGTTTTTAGAAGGCTTAATTGAAAATGATATGAATTCGGAAATAGAAGAATTAAAAGCTCTTTTAAAGATTAATGGGGTCGCTTTACCGCCTGCTCCTCCAGAACGACCAGTTGCATCTATCGAAGACATTCCTCCGGGAGCACGTATTAATGATGTTGAAATAGCAGCAGCTGTTTCTGCAGGATTAGCAGCTGGACTTGTGACATGTAGTCAAGTGATGGGAAAATGTCTTCGAGAAGATGTAGGGATGCTATTTGGCCAATTTCATATGAAAAAAGCGCAGGCAGGTGTAACTCTGCTACGTTTAAGTAAGAAAAAAGGGTGGGTAGTTCCACCTCCGTTACATGTAAGAAATTCTGATCAAGCTTAATAAACAAAAATAAAAAAGTGGCATTGGCCACTTTTTTATTTTTTAGATGTATCCTCAAGCTTGGATTTATTTATTGTGGAAGAATCTATATATTCATCTGATATTTCCATAGCATATTTATCATGATGAATATGATTGCGATTTTTTAATTCATCGTCGTTACGTAGCACTAGCCTCTTCATATAAATATGGAAGAAAACTTCTGTTCCACCAATAATTAAAGCGGCTATAAATGAAGAAAGTCCAATGTTACGAGTAGCATCTAAATTAGTAAACAAGGATGTTAGTAACCAAGTTCCGAAAAAGCTTAAGCCGAAATCTGCCATTGTAGCAATCATATTTCCGTATTTAGGTAAAATGAAGAGGTCTCCGATTAAATAGGCAGCTCCCGTAAGAAAAAGAGAAATTAGTAATACTCTAGGAATTGAAATGCCTTGAAAGATACTGAGCATGATTAGCAATACTGCAGTTATCGCTGTGTATTTAATTAATAAGGCAACAATATGTTTCATCATTTTCCTCCATTGTTTAAACGTATATGGAATACAATATTTCATTAAAAACGGATTATGCTTTTATATAGCGTAACCCGTTTTAATCACCCCTTAATGGTAAGAAGTACAACCTGGGTAAGAAGCAGGCTTATACTATGGATAGTATTTGCGGAATATCGAGCTTTATTCATAAAGGGTAGTTCCATTCTTATAATAGAGATGTTGCCTAAGTACAGTGTTTTTTCATATTAAACTTAATATTCGTTGGTGTTTTGATTCATTAATATAAAAATAAACAAAGTATTTCCGCATTTAATGCATCTTTTTATCTATATATTTTCCGTAATCAGGTACAGCAATTTTATCAAATTCTTGAACCAGTGTTTTGAGGCTCGTTGATAGCAATTCACCTGACATTGGTATCCCATGTCCAGTAATAGCGACTAGAGGCTTTAATTCTTCTAATTTAATGACTGATTCTTTAGCGGCTTTCCAGTCTGTTGTTAAATAACGAGGAGGACCGCTTATTTCCTGTTCTTGAGTTATTACTTTATACAGATACTCCTGTTTCACTGTAACAAAAGCGTCCCCAGCAATTAAAGTTCGGTCTTTCTCTCGGAATAATGAAATATGCCCAGGAGTATGCCCTGGTGTATGAATCCATCTAAACTCTGGCATATGGGGAACAGTTCCATCGATAGGTAGTGCTTTTACGCTATTTCCTAAATCAATCGGTTCATTAGGGAACAGGGGAGACATTTTCGCTACCATACCACCTTCAACTGTTGGATCTGGTTCAGGATAGCTTTGTTGTCCAGTCAAAAACGGTATCTCCATTTGATGGGCATAGACTGGAACATCCCAATATTTAATGAGTTCAATTATTCCTCCAACATGATCAAAATGCCCATGAGTTAAAATAATTGCTTTTGGACGGCTATTTGTACCAAATCGCTCCTCAGTAACAGAGATAATTTCATTTGCACATTTAGGCATTCCAGCGTCAACTAAAACAAAATCATCGGTATGCGGATTCCCAACAAAACATATGTTGACGATTTGAATCGTGTAGCAAAATAAATCAGGTAATACTTCGATGCCGTGACCACTTTCAATTGAAGTTTCTGGAATAAACTTGTAATCACTTCCATAATTCATTTCCTTGTTCACCTTTTGTCCCCCTTAATATGTTTCAATACGACATTATAGTTCCCTAATTTCTCAAATCCATTTTGGGGGATTTGAGAAAAGAATTAGTGGGGATTACAAAAAACAAAAATTAAGGTGGAGACATATCGATTTATATAAAGTGCAAACAGAAAATATTGATTTCACAAGTGTAGTTTTTACTATTTTTTGAGGAGGGGTTATGAGTTAATAAAAGGTTCATCTGAATATTTTAACGTAGGTTTATAAAGAATACAGAACAGTTTCTAATAGAAATTCATTAAATGAGGCGATTACTTGTACCGATGCTTTTCATAATCAAAGGATATTTAAGTTTTGTGATGTAATTGAGATTGATTAAATTATGCTTTTCAATAGCTATTAACAGCCCGTTCAGTGATACTAATATCTCTTACTAGCTATATGATATATTCTATTTTTTATCTAACTAACGCTCTTAGTGTAGTTTGTGTCCTTGCATTGAGTACTTCATGGTTTTTATTCATTTTCACATGTTTCATCCGAAAGAAAAACGGAAATCCCTTCTTTATTAGAGATAGGAAATTCCGGTTCATCTTTTTTATAAACAGTTCAATTGTATTTCAAATTCACATGATGATTCGGTAAATCACCTTGGATAAAGTAGGCTTTATTGATAGCGAATCTGTATTTCTTGATTGATTACCGCCTATTCCTCATACATCATTTTCCTCGTCATTCCACCGTCTACGACAAGGTTTATACCTGTAACAAAATCATTTTCGTTGGCTGTTAAATACAGACAGGCTCGTGCAATATCATCTGGTGTTCCTACACGCTTTGATAGGTGCTGTTCATGATCAATTTTACTTAATTTTGAATAATCTCCTGTTTCAATCCAACCTGGGGAAATAGCATTCACGGTAATCCTATCTTCGCTAAATGAGGCTGCGAGCGCATGTGTAATAGCAACGATCCCACCTTTTGTGGCAGCATAAGATTCTGAATTTGGCTCAGACATAATCGCCCTTGTAGAGGCAATATTCACGATAGATCCACCTTCTTTGTTATGACGCATATACTTTGCTGCTTCACGTGAACCCAAGAAAACGCTTCTTAGGTTTGTGCTTATTACATCGTCCCATTCTTCTAGCGAAATATCGTAAGGAGACTTGAATAACTCTTTTCCTGCATTATTAATTAAAATATCTATCTGACCGTATGTTTGATTAGCTACTTCCATTAATCGAATAATATCTGTTTCCAGCCTTACATCTGTTTGTACGAAAAGTGCTTCTTTACCCTGTTCTTTCATCTTAGTAACTGTTTTTGCACCTGCTTTTTCGTCTATATCTGCTAAAATAACATTGGCCCCTTTTTCTGCATAATGTAAAGCAATTCCTCTCCCGATTCCATTTCCAGCCCCTGTTATGATCACTGATTTATTAGAAAAATCCATTGTAATTACACTCCTTTTAAAAAAATATAACGTCTTTATTTTTTAATATAACATACAAAAATTATCCTTCTGCATAAGCAATAGTTAATTGATTATACCAGTATTTTTATTCTTCACTAATAAAAGGAGTAATTATCTTTTTTTCATAAGAAGATAACACAATATTCGTTGATGGCGTACCATATTGCATTGAATCATCAATAAATTGTTCTAAACTTTCTACAGAATGTGTTGCTATTTTGACAATATAGCTAATTTCTCCTGCTACTCTGTAACACTCAAGTACATCTGGATGATTGTAGCAAAAGTTAGATAATGATTTACAATTTGTTGATTTAAACAGTATAAGTGCAGAAATTGGACGATTTATTTTTTTTAGAGAAACATGTGCATGGTAACCTTCAATAATTTGTTGTTCCTCTAACTTTCGTACTCGCTCAGTTACTGACGGGGAAGATAAGTGAACCGCTTCCGCTAAATCCTTCATTGAAATTTTTGCATTTGACTGTAATAGTCCCACGATTTTTTTATCAATTTGATCCATAAATTATCCAACCTTTTTTTATAAAATAGAATAACCTAAATTCTTTATAAAATAAAGAAAAACAATCAAATATCCTTGTTGAACTTATTTATCAGCCTTCTATACTTGTATAAAATAAGGGTAGAAGGAGGCGGTTTACGATATGAAAAAGATTTTATTATTATTAGCTGACGGGTTTGAAGCAGTAGAAGCTAGTGTATTTACAGATGTACTAGGCTGGAATAAATGGGAGGGAGATGGATCAACCGAGGTCGTAACAGTTGGTCTTCGGAATAAATTAACTTGTACTTGGAATTTCACTGTCATACCGGAAAAAACGGTTGATGATATTCAATTAGATGAATTTGATGCACTAGCTATTCCAGGAGGATTTGAAGAGGCTGGTTTTTATCGGGATGCATACAGTAGAGAATTCTTACATGTTATTCAACATTTTTATGCCAAGCAGAAGCCTATTGCCAGTATTTGTGTTGCATCATTAACGCTTGGAAAAAGTGGAATTCTTGTAGGTAAAAAAGCTACCACATACAGTCATCCGACGAGTAAACGAAAAGAGCAGTTAAAGAATTTCGGTGCAATAGTACAAAATGATTTAATAGTACAAGATGGAAATATTATTACATCATCAAATCCAGGCACAGCTTTTGATGTTGCGTTTTTATTACTTGAAAAATTAACATCTAAAAAGAATGCTGAACATGTAAAGGATCTTATGGGATTTTAGGCATTTATCTTCTTATGAGTTTTTGATGCTTGCTAGAAGTAATGTGAAAAGTCGCCGTGCTCTAGTTCTATTTGCTGAACCCGAGGAAAAAGAAAAAGGGTTTGATTATTACAATACTTATAATAGGAGAATTTTTATGATTATAACACTTTTCACATATATTTTGTTAGGTTTATCTTTAGCAATACCCGCAGGTGCTATGACAGTCCAAATGACTAAACAAGGAATGAGAAATGGTTTCGTACATGGTTGGTTTGTAGGTATAGGAGGAATGACTGTAGATTTATCTTTAATCGTCCTGATTTATCTAGGGTTCTCTAGTGTATTAACCAATCCATGGGTAGAAACAGTTATGTGGCTCCTAGGTTTTATATTTTTAATGTTTATTGGAATAGAAAGCATTAAAGAAGCAAAGTCGGAAGTTAACATAGATGGAGAAGATCCTAATAAATCTTTATTATCAGCTTATTTATCTGGTTTTATGATTGCTATATCACCGGCTAATATTGTATTTTGGATAGGGGTCTTTGGCCCGGTTCTAGTTTCTTCATTAGGTAATGCAAGTACATCTACATTTATATTAATAGCTGTAGGTATTTTATTAGGTATCTTTATGCATGATATGATCTTATTAAGCTTTGTTCATTTTACTAGACGTTTTCTAAATCCAACCTTTATTAAAAGAGTATCTATATTTGCCGCAATAGTCCTATTCGGATTTAGTGGTTATTTTGGTTACGAGTTTATAAAACAAGTAATGACTTTTATCTCAAAAGCATAGTTCTTATAAACTTAAATAGGGTGGTTATAAGGTAAATGAAAAAGATACGTATTTTAAACGTAACATAATTGTAAATATGTTATATCACGTAGGCAACCCCTTAGGAATTCATTGATTCCTGAGGGGTCTTTAAATTCTTTACACGTAGCCTCTACTATAATTGATGGTGTATGAGCTTAGCTCAATAGCGATGGGGTACTACCCGCATTTTAACGAAAATATACGC
>NZ_JBEUTW010000178.1:0-1068 GCF_040492675.1 Bacillus sp. AP50 | reverse complement strand
GTTTTATAACAAACTATCTATTATTTACTACATTAACCTCATAAACACGTAAAAAAGCAATTAAATGCTCACATGCTCTTTCACATGCTAGCATTTTAAAGATTTTTTGTTCTTCTTTCGTTTTATCATTTGCTTGATCTGAAGCAGCTTTTAAACAGAGAAATGGTTTTATATTTATTTGGCATACATAGGCGAAAGCTGCTACTTCTTGATCAACTGCCAATGCTCCATATACGGTATGGAGTAAATATCTCATTTCTGAACTACGAATACGTTGATCTCCTGATAAAAATGTACCGAAATGTATCGGATCATACGATCGTATTTTTTTTATTCTTCTTACAAGTGATTTTGTTGTTTCAATAGGTGCTGTTCTACCGTTATATAAATTAAAAACATCTTCTCCTGAACCAGCAGCAGTAACATCATGTTGTATTGCGTTTAGTGCGACTACAATATGACCGTTTTTCACCTTGTTTGATAAACTTCCGCATATTCCTGTCATAAACAGCTCATCTGGCTGAAACTCACTAATTAACAATTGTACACAACTAGCGCAGCTTACTTTACCGACACCAGTAACAACTGATATAATTTCCAGCTCATTAATAGTATGAAAATGAAATTCCCAAGCTGCTCTTTTTTCAACACGTTCACTTGGATAATGTTGATGCAAATACGTCAGTTCTGGTTCCCATGCAGAGACAATTGCAATACGTTTCATTACACGCTTCACTTCCCCTATTGTCATTTAAATGAGTTATCTATACTTTCTCATTCATAATCTAGAATCCATTCTTTATATTTCTTATATAAATCTCGTATTATTTCTTTATTCTTCCCAATTACTTCACTTCCTCTATCATCATACATAAACATGACAATATCTTTCGTTGCATTTATGAGAAATACATTTGGATAAGAAATTTCTTTTTTTCGTCCAAATCGAGGATACAGAGCAGAGAAATCCTCATAATTAGCAGCTTGTATAAGCAATTTATACTTAATACCTTCCGCAAGACATTTTAAAGAAAATTGATATGTACAATATAAATCTGCTTCTTCATC
>NZ_JBEUTW010000177.1:0-13815 GCF_040492675.1 Bacillus sp. AP50 | reverse complement strand
ATATTTAACTGGGTTAAATGTATGAGTATCAATAAAAAATTAATCATTTCATTCTTTATTATTTTAACTATACCAGGAATTATTATTGGTGGTGTTTCATATCAAACTGCCAAAACAAATTTTGAACATCAAATGACAGCTAAAGCAAAGGAGAATATTTCGATTTTAAATACTGTTATTTCTCAAAATATAGAAGAGAAATTTGTTGATGCGACGTACTTTGCAGACATCTTAACAGAAGATACATATCTAAATGGACAGGAAGAAATAGTAAGAACGAAGCTAGCGCAATATATAAAACTTCATCCAGAAGTAGAAGGTATTTATATTGGAACAGAGACGGGAAAGTTTATAAGAGAACCATTTATCCAAATGGCTGATGGATACAATCCAAGAGATAGATCTTGGTATAAAGAAGCACATGAAAATAAAGGGAAAGTAATTGTTACTTCACCATATCAATCAGCATCTACCAAAAATATGGTAGTGACAATTGCTAAAGAAGTAAAAGATGGTAAAGGTGTTATAGGAATTAACTTAAATTTAGATAACATCTTAAAAATTTCCAAAATGATTAATATTGGTGAAAAAGGTTATGCAGTTATTTTAGATCAAAATAAGCAAATTGTTAGTCATCCATCTAGAAAACCAGGTGCAAAAGTTACTGATCCTTGGATTAAACCAATTTATGAAGAAAAACAAGGAAATGTGTCTTATACAGAACAAGATGATAAAAAGAATTTAATCTTTGCAACAAATGAGAAAACAGGCTGGAAAGTAGTTGGTGTTATGTTCGATGAAGAAATTAACCAAGCTGCCAGTCCGGTGTTTTATAAGACTTTGATTGTCATTGCTATTGCTATTGCATTTGGTAGTATATTAATTTATTTCATTACAAAGTCTATTACAGGGCCATTACGAAAAATAGCTGAATCGGCATATAAAATTAGTAAGGGAGATTTAACAGAGAAAATTACAATCCATTCCAAGGATGACATAGGGAAATTAGGGAATTCATTTAATGAAATGTCTATGTCTTTACAGGATGTTATTACCCAAATTAGCTTTTCAGCAGAACATGTTGCAGCATCGGCTGAAGAGTTAACAGCGAGCGTACAGCAAGCAAATGATGCGACAGATCAAATTACAATTGCGATGGAACAAGTATCAGGTGGGGCTGAGTCACAAAGTCAAGGTGTTGAAGAAGGTGCGGCTACATTACAACAAGTAAATACAGCAATTCAAGATGTAACTGGAAGCGCAGAGTCAATTTCTATTTCCTCATTACATGCCCGTGAAAGAGCTGAAGAGGGAGAAGATTTAGTTGAACAAACCGCAAAACAAATGCAGTCTATTTCTAGGTCGGTATCCGAGTCAGATGCTATTATTAAACTTCTTGATGAGAAATCAAAGCAAGTAGGAGCTATTTCTGAAGCAATTCAAAACATTGCAACTCAAACAAACTTATTAGCTTTAAATGCGGCTATTGAAGCAGCAAGAGCAGGTGAACAGGGACGAGGATTTGCTATTGTAGCAGATGAGGTTAGAAAATTAGCAGAGCAATCAGGAGAGTCATCTGGAGAGATTGCAAATTTAATTGCAGAAATTAAGGCGGATATTGAACATACTGTTAAGGCGATGGATAATGTGAATGGAGAAGTTCAACAAGGCCTTGATGTTGTAACAAAAACGAAAGTAAGTTTTACGGAAATTTTAAGTTCTACTACACATATTGTTTCTCAAGTTAATCAAATGGTAGAAACAACGAAGAGAATTGCTGGAGATGCAAATGAAGTGACAAATGCTATTGATGAAATTGCAGCTGCTGCAGAAGAAAATACAGCTAGTATGCAAAGTGTTGCAGCTTCAACAGAAGAACAGGTTAATTCCATGGAGGAAATTAGTTCAGCTTCGCAAAACTTAGCTGAGATGGCAGAAGAACTACAAGCGATGACTAGTAAATTTAAAGTATAATAACAGCAGATAAGTAAGGTGAAAATAATATCACCTTACTTATTTTTCTATTCAGCAATTAGGGGAGTCATTAACAGGATGAAAAAAAGAAAAAGACTATGGAATTTATGGAAAACGATTACATTGTTAGTTTGTACAGTTGTAATTTTTTCTTTACTTGTGACAGATATATTAATTAGTCATAATGTAGAACGGACGACGGAGGATAGCCAAGCAGAGAAAGCAAAAACAATTGCACACATTGTGGCGAATGATTCGATTGTAATCGATGGTTTGGTTGGGAAAGCAGATACCTCTGCAATCCAAACGTATACAAATAGAATATTACAAAACACAGGTGTTCAATTTATTGTAGTTATGGACATGAATGGAATAAGAAAGTCACATCCAAATCCTCAAAAAATAGGGCATCATTTTATTGGGGGAGATGAAGGGCCTGCATTGAAAGGAAAAGAACATGTATCGTTAGCAGAAGGAACTTTAGGTATTTCCATGCGAGTGTTTGTACCAATATTTTCTGAAACAGGTGAACAACTTGGAGCAGTGGCTGTTGGTATTTCAGCAGATAATGTAAAAGAGAGAGTTAAGGAAAGTAGACATATTATTTATATTGGTGTCGGAGTGGGTGTATTAGTCGGAATTATAGGAGCAATATTGCTAGCTAGACATATAAAGAAAAGTTTATTCGGTCTTGAGCCGCACAGGATAGCAAAAATTCTTGAAGAAAGAAATACGATGCTACAATCTGTAAAGGAAGGTATTATTGCTGTAGATAAAGAGGCTAGAGTAACGTTAATTAATAATGAAGCGAAACGTCTATTTAAAAAAAGCGGACTTGAAGAAGATTTTATCGGTAAAGATGTTGAGTTGTATATGCCAAATTCACGTATAAAAGAAGTATTGCAAACGGGAGAAGTACAATTAAACGAAGAACAAAATATTTATGGAATTACGATTGTGACGAATCGAGTTCCTTTATATGTAAAAGGAGAAATAGTTGGTGCAATTGCAACATTTCGTGATAAAACAGAGATTAGAAAACTAGCAGAGGAACTAACTGGTATTAGACTATATGCAGAAGCATTACGGGCACAATCTCATGAGTTTATGAATAAGATGCATGTCGTATTAGGGCTTACACATATGAAACAGTATGAAGAATTACAGAAGTATATAAGCGGCATGGTATCAGAGCATCAATATGAAATTGGTGGAGTTATGAAAAGAATAAAAAGTCCAGTATTTGCTGGTTTTTTACTAGGTAAGCTCAGCTATGCTAGAGAGAAAAATATAAAATTAATTATAAGTGAAGATTCTTACATGCCGGAAATAGATGTTGAAAGTATTACTCATGAACTTATTACGATTGTCGGAAATTTAATTGATAATGCATTAGAGGCAGTTACGAATTGTGAAAAGAAGCGAGTTGAAGTTAAGATACAACATGGGGATATACTAACTATTACAGTGCAAGATACGGGAAAAGGTATAAAAGAAAAAGAAATAGAGGAATTATTTACGAAAGGTTATTCCACAAAGGGAGATAACCGCGGTTATGGTTTGTATCTTGTAAAAGAAAGTATACAGCGAATAAATGGGGAAATTCATATGCATTCATTAGTAGGAAAGGGAACAACGATAACGATTGAAATACCTAAAGGTAGGGATGAGAGGCAAATATGATTAAAGTTTTAATTGTAGAAGATGACCCGATGGTAGCAATGTTAAATACGCATTATTTAGAGCAAGTAGGAGGATTTGAACTTGTTCAAGCAGTTAACTCAGTAAAGTCAGCGATAGAAATATTAGAGAAATCACGAGTAGATTTAGTATTACTTGATATTTTTATGCCTGAAGAGACTGGTTTTGAGCTTTTAATGTATATCCGGAACCAAGAAAAAGAAAGCGATATTATAATGATTTCAGCTGTACATGATATGGGAAGTATAAAAAAAGCATTACAATATGGCGTAGTAGATTATTTAATTAAACCATTTACATTTGAACGATTTAAAGAGGCATTAACTATATATCGAGAAAAACTTACTTTCATGAAAGAACAACAAAAAATTAGTCAATCGGAATTAGATTCATTAATTTTACAAAAAGAAAAAAGAGAGCCTACTGTGACGAAAGAGCTTCCAAAAGGGTTAACGAAGCAAACGTTGCAATTAATTTGGCAGAAGATCGAGTCTCTGAATGGAAGAGTATTTACAACAGATGAAATGGCACAATTAGTTGGAATTTCAAGAGTTTCTATTCGAAAATATGTAATGTTTCTGACTGACATTGGGGTGTTAGAAAACGAAATGATGTACCAACATGTGGGAAGACCTGTAAGTAAATTAAGATGTGTTGATCAAAAGAAAATAGAGTTTTACGTATAAGCGACTTAACATAAGTCGCTTATACTTTTTTTAATTACAAAATCAATTACAAAACTTACAAAAACTATTTTTACTATTGAAAGCGTTTTAATATTGTTATTAAGAAAACGAGGGGGTGCCATATGGGAATTCAAAAGAATGTGGAAGCGGTATCATTTTCTGAAGGAAATGAAGTACAAAGAGAATCTTTCGCTTCTAAAATTATGAATGTAAAAATCGGTGTTATACCTTTACCGTTATATGTAGTATTGGCTGCTATTATTTATGGGGCATCTGTATATAATAAATTGCCAGCAGATATGATTGGTGGATTTGCAGTTATTATGATCATGGGGATTTTCTTAGGCGATATTGGGATGAGAATTCCAATTTTAAAAAATATCGGTGGTCCAGCAATACTTTCGTTATTTATTCCATCATTACTTGTATTTTTTAACTGGATGAATCCAGCTTCAATGGAAGCTGCGACTATGTTAATGAAAAAATCGAACTTTTTATATTTATATATTTCTTGTTTAGTAGTCGGAAGTATTTTAGGAATGAACCGTAAAGTGTTAGTACAAGGTTTCGTTCGTATGTTTATTCCTTTAGTAGTAGGGACGTTAGCTTCTGTAGCAGTAGGATTATTGGTCGGTTCATTATTTGGATTTGAAATGAAGCACACATTCTTCTTTATCATCGTACCAATTGTGAGTGGTGGTATCGGGGAAGGGATTTTACCATTGTCGCTAGCTTATAGTGATATTTTAAATGAATCATCAGCAACGTTTGTATCACAGCTTATTCCAGCAGCTATTATTGGAAATATGTTCGCAATTGTAAGTGCAGGGTATATGAAGCGTTTAGGTGAGAAGAAACCGGAGCTTAGTGGTAACGGTGTATTAGTGAAAACAGACAATCAAGCAGAATTATTAAAAGAACAAAATACAGAGAAGCCAATTGACTTCTCATTAATGGGAGCAGGTTTATTAATTGCGTGTACGTTCTTCATCTTCGGAGGATTTGCTTCTAAGTTCATCGGTATTCCTGGGGCAATCATTATGATTTTCTCAGCAGCGCTTGTGAAATACTTTAAATTAATGCCAGCAAAAATGGAGCAAGGAGCATTCCATTTATATAAATTTATTTCGAAGAACTTAACTTGGCCTTTAATGGTTGGATTAGGATTGCTATATATTCCGTTAAAAGACGTAGCAGCAGTTCTTTCAGTAGGATATGTTGTTGTGTGCGCATCGGTTGTTCTTACAATGGTAGCATCAGGTTTTCTTGTAGGGAAAGTGATGAAAATGTATCCAGTTGAATCAGCGATTGTAACTGGATGTCATAGCGGTTTAGGTGGAACTGGAGATGTTGCTATTTTATCAGCTTCAAATCGTATGGAATTAATGCCGTTCGCGCAAATTTCGACTCGTTTAGGCGGAGCGGCAATGGTTGTAACAGCGACAATATTATTAAAGATGTTTTCATGATTAAACAAGCTAGCTATATTCATATAGCTAGCTTGTCAAATTAAGGGGAGATTATAAGTATGTTAGCAAATCAAATTAATGAAAGATCATTGTTATTGCATAAAGAATTAGTAGGGAAAATTGAAATTACAAGTAAAGTAGAAGTAAATTCAGCGGATGATTTAAGCCTGACGTATACACCAGGTGTAGCGGAGTCTTGTAAAGCAATTGCGGCAGATGAAGAAACGGTGTATGACTATACAGCACGTGGTAATATGGTGGCAGTTGTCTCAGATGGAACAGCGGTACTCGGTTTAGGAAACATTGGACCGAAAGCGGCTATGCCTGTTATGGAAGGAAAAAGTATTTTGTTTAAGAAGTTTGCGAATGTAGATGCTTTCCCATTATGTTTAGGCACAACGGATGTAGATGAAAT
This sequence comes from Bacillus sp. AP50, assembly GCF_040492675.1. NCBI lineage: Bacteria > Bacillati > Bacillota > Bacilli > Caryophanales > Bacillaceae > Bacillus > Bacillus sp. AP50. The sequence continues at coordinate 7,570 of NZ_JBEUTW010000177.1, read as the reverse complement.
CGTTACCCTTGTGAAAAATTTAGAGCCTACATTTGCAGGGATTAATTTAGAAGATATTGCAGCACCGCGTTGTTTTGAAATTGAAAAACGATTAAAAGAAGAAACGAATATTCCTGTATTCCATGATGATCAACATGGAACAGCTATTGTCGTTTTAGCAGCTGTTATTAATGCATTAAAAGTTGTTAGCAAACAAATGGATAATGTGAAAATCGTTATTAACGGTGCGGGTTCGGCAGGAATTGCAATTGGAAAATTATTATTAAAGGCTGGTGCAAAGCACATTACGCTAGTTAGCCTAGAAGGTATTGTTTGTGAAGGTGAAACATGGATGAACGAAGCACAAATTGAAGTTTCAAAAAAGACAAATCGTGAACATGTGCGTGGAACGTTAAAAGAAGCGATTAACCAAGCTGATATTTTTATTGGCGTATCTGCTCCTAACGTATTAACGAAAGAACTTGTACAGACGATGAATGAGAAAGCAATTGTGTTTGCAATGGCGAATCCAATTCCAGAAATCTTCCCTGAGGATGCATTAGAGGCTGGGGCAGCTGTAGTAGGAACTGGGCGCTCGGATTATGCGAATCAAGTAAATAATGTATTGGCGTTTCCCGGAATATTCCGCGGTGCGTTAGATGTGCGCGCAACTGATATTACAGAAGAGATGAAATTAGCGGCAGCATATGGGATCGCTAACATCATTACTGATGAAGAACGTAATGCGAATTATGTAATCCCGAATCCATTAGATAAAAGAGTTGTTCCAAGTGTTGCGGAAGCAGTAGCGAAAGCAGCTATTGATTCAGGCGTGGCACAAATTACGAAAATACCACGTTATTAATAGCTAAAAGCAGTGCCTAAAAGGCACTGCTTTTTTGAGATAAGAAATCAAAATAATGAAGAAGTGTAGAATTATTTATGTTTCTTCACTATTTATTTAATTCCATTGCAACTTGTTTACCATTCACTAAAACCTCAGTTACTGCTACGATTACTTCTATCATTTTTTTCATCTCTCATCTCTCCTCGTTCATTTCTTACTTTAAGTATAAGAGAAGAGAGATAATTCAACTATCGAAGTACATGACGTAGAAATTACATTGTTGTAAGAAAGTGGTTTATTTTTGTCACTTTACTTAGCGGTGATTACAAACTGATCATAATATTTTTCATTCACATATATATTTAATAACCATAATCCAGATGAAGGTAGTGACATAGCGAGAGGGAGTTCGCTTGTAGTAGAATTGATTGTATTTGAAGTATTCCAAGTTTGTTTGGAAATTTCTTTTTGAAAGAGTACTGGTGTTGGCGTTACAGATCCTTGTTTTAGCGCAATAATAGACAATTTTCCAGTTGGTATTTCAGAATCTAGAAAGTACCACATTATTTCATTTTGTTCATTTGCGATAATAGGACTATCAGCCATTGCGATTTTTCCTTCGATGCCTTTTAAAGGTATTTTTCCGTCTATGAATGAGGGTGCTTCTTCCCAATTTACATCTTTTAAAACACTAAGATGAAAGAAGGAAGGTGCGTTCACTTGATTGGACGTTGCGACAGCTTCAGTTTTAGATGCTTTTGAATCAGGTTGTGCTTGTGTGCATCCAGTGATGAGGAAGGAGAGAAGTAGCATAGTTCCGATTTTTTTCATGGTGCCACACTCCTAGTTTTTATTGTTAGTGTAATTGTATTTGCTAGAAGGCGGGACAATTCCTTTAAAGTATAAAAAGAGGTCGTAAGTTTTGTACGACCTCTTTTGACATTTTTTATCCCGTAAAGCCCGATTGGTGTAGGTTAATAATCAGTGGGAGATAGCCCCACTAATTAAAGTTTCATTTTATATTTGTTCCGTTGTATAGGTTGGTTCGGTTTCTTTTTGAGGCATCGTCAAAAAAATAACGGACAGAACGATACATACGCCGCCTAATAATTGGTATGCTCCAAAAGCTTCATTTAGCCAAGTGATTGAAACGATGGCAGCTACAAGGGGTTCAATGCTAGATAAAATGCTTGTTTCTGTTGCTACTAAATATTTAAGACTACCGATATATAGAAGGAAAGAAAGGGTACCACTAACAATGATAAGAATAAGCATAGAAAAAGTTTTCAGTGTAAGGGTTTGTGAAAATTGATTCCACCCGAATGAACCATTATAAATAAGTAGTGCAATTCCTCCGATTAACATCCCCCAACCAATTACTACAGTTGTCCCGCATTCTTTAATGAGAGAAGCCGGATGAAGGGTATAAAATGCAAATCCGATTGCTGTTAATAGTCCAAAAATAATAGCTTCTTTAGATAAAACAATATTTTCAATTGAGCCATTTGTAATAATAAAGTATGTTCCTATTAGCGCGGCTATAATTGCGAATAGTTGCATGGAAGCAGGGAATTTTCTTTGTTCAAATGCAACATACACGGTAATAAGAACAGGACCTAGAAATTGAAATAGCGTTGCAGTGACCGCGTTACTAATATGAACCGTTTCGATAAAGGCGTATTGTGCACCGAGCATGCCGAGAATAGAAAAAATAATAAGTTGTATAGAATATCTAAGGTGTTTCCAAATTTGAAATATGTTTTGTTTCTTTATAAGTAAGAAAGACAAAATAAATATTCCTGCAAGCAACAATCGAATTGTTAAAAAATCAATTGAGGATACATTAGTATGCTGAAATAGCCACTGAATCATTGGACCAGATAATCCCCATAATGTAGCCCCTGTAATAATCATAATAAGTCCGATACGTCTACCATTGTTCATTATCATGTTTCTCCTCTCCAGTATTTGATTTTTTATGTGTGACATGATAAAAGGAATTATATATAAAATCTGGTACTGTAAAAAGTATCAGATTTTAGTTTTATTAAGGGGTCAGATACTATGTTAGAATTAACGCCTAATTTAAATATGAATAGTAAAAAGGCATTATATGTGCAATTGTATGAGTATATAAAAAAAGAGATTAAAGATGGATCAATTGTCCCTTTTACGAAATTACCGGCTAAGCGAAAGTTAGCGATACATTTACAAGTAAGTAAAAATACAGTAGAGGCAGCCTACGAACAATTACTTGCAGAAGGTTATATTGAGTCGATATCGAGAAAAGGTTATTTTGTATGCAAGATTGAGCAAATGGTTCATGTAGAGGATAGCGAAGAGAGGATAGAAGAAGTCCCGTTTCAGGAGAAGCGTTATAAATTTGACTTTACACAAACAGGAATTGATACAAATGCTTTTCCATTTAATATGTATCGGAAAATTGTAAATGAAGTATGGCAGCCGCATAATAACGAACTTCTCTTTCTAGGACACCCTCAAGGGGAAGCAAGCTTAAGAGAAGAGATTACGAATTATTTGTATGAATCTAGAGGTGTGCGTTGTTCAGCTAGTCAAATTGTATTAGGAGCGGGAACACAAATATTAGTGAAACTATTGTTTCAATTGTTAAAGGGAAGCAATTATGCAGTTGAAAACCCAGGGTATCATAGAAAGATGGTTGTTTTTGAACAGGGAGAAGCAAGAGTCCAAATGTTATCTTTAGATAGAGATGGAATTTGTATTGCAGATTTAGAAAATAGCAATGCGAATGTTGTATTTGTTACACCTTCCCATCAGTTTCCATATGGAATGATTATGCCTATTACGAGAAGGATGCAGCTTTTACAATGGGCAAAGAAAGAAGAGAGCAGGTATATTATTGAAGATGATTATGATAGTGAATTTCGCTATTCTGGAAAGCCTATACCGGCGCTGCAAGGGTTAGATACAGAGGGGAAAGTTATTTATATGGGGACGCTATCTAAAGCATTATTGCCATCGCTACGGATGAGTTATATGGTGTTGCCGAAGAAATTAATTAAAAAGTATCAACAGCAATATTTATTTTACACACAAAGTGTTTCAAGAATGGACCAAGAAGTGATTAGAAGATTTTTAAATGAAGGCTATTGGGAAAAACATATTCATAAAATGCGTGTCGTCTACCGAAAGAAGAGAGATCGACTTGTTTTTGAAATAGAGAAGTATTTCTCTAATCGTGTTAAAGTGATAGGAGAAGATTCGGGATTACACATTTTATTAAAAGTGCATAATGGAATGCGGGAAGAAGAATTAATTCAAGAAGCTGCGAAATATAGTATCAAAATATATCCTGTGTCTACGTACTATAAAGACGGTACGGCGCCTGAGAGTGTAGTTTTACTTGGGTTTGCGATATTATCAGAGGAAGAGATTGCGAAAGCGATTCAATTATTACACACGGCATGGTTTACAAGAAAGTAAAAAAACATCCTCCAAACATGAGGATGTTTTTTATTATTTATTTTCATCTAAGAATAAGACCATATGCTCTTCGTCCCAATATTGTCCGTTATATTTTAATGAACGTTCTTGTACACCGAATGTTTTAAAACCTAATGATTCATAAAGTTTTTTCGCTCCATCGTTGCCGACGACAACATCAAGCATAACTTGTTCTACTTCTAAAGATTTAGCAAGTTCAAGACATTCTTTAATAAGTGCTTTTCCTGCTCCAAGTCCGCGTGCTTTTGGAGATACATATACAGAACCGATTTTAGCTTTATGTTCTTGTTTTACATATGGTTTCGTTTCCAGTGTTGCAACCCCGATTAATTTTCCATCTTTAAATGCACCTAGCGTATAGTTTTCATCTTGTGCTAATTTTTGTGCTTTATATTCAATCGCACACTCTTTATTAATAATATCTTCATAAGAAGAGCTGAATGCTTCAGGGTTTTGCTTTAATCCTTCTACGCGAAGTTCTAAGTAAATTTCTGCTTCGTCTTTTGTTAATACATGGATATCCAATTATATCACCCTCCAAATCTTTGCAAATGTACCTTTATTTTATATTGAAATAAGAATAATTTCAAAAGCTTAGCTTATATGAGCTGTTTTTATGAACAAAATAACACCAGTAGTGTTTACTACTACTGGTGTTTTCACACGCATATTATTCAAAAGGTAGCTCGATTATAAAGTTTGTTCCCGCTTCTAATTGGCTTGTTACTAGAATAGAACCGTTATGCAATTCTACAATTTCCTTTGCAACAGCTAGCCCGATGCCTTTTCCGCCTGTAGCTCGTGTTCTGGATTTATCAACACGATAAAAACGGTCAAAAATATGCGGGATATCTTCTTCAGGAATACCTTCACCTTCATCTTGTACACTTATTGTAAAAGAATATGTTTCCATGAGTACACGTATCGTAATGGATGTGTTTTCTGGCGAATGTTGATAAGCGTTGTGTAATAAATTTAACATAACTTGTTCCATACGTCTTTCGTCTATACAAACTTCTAAATCATCTTTGCAATATACATGAAGTTGCATTTGCTTATTCGTTAATGTTGTTTTTGTTTTTTCAACCATTCGTTCTAAAAATGGCTGAAGAAGCACTTTTTGTTTTTTTATAACAAATTGGTGTTGTTCTAATTGTACAAGCATAAATAAATCTTGGACGAGATCGGTTACACTATCCGTTTCATCCTCAATGATTTGTAAGTATTCTTCTCGCTCCTCTTTTGTTAAAGAGTCTCTCTTTGCTACCTTTGCATAACCTTTCATATAGGTCAATGGAGTTAATAGTTCATGAGCGACACTAGCGAGAAATTCATTGCGCTCTTTTTTCATATACGTAAGCTCACTCGATAAATCTTCAATTGTTTTTGCTAAACTTCCGAGTTCATCATTTCGTTTAATACCTAATTGAATTGGCTTGTTTAATTTTGACATTTTTTCTGTCGCTCTCTTCATTTTTATAAGAGGATCTGTAATAAATTTAGAAAAAACAAAGACAGAAATAGTTGTTAAAATAATCGTCAAAATACTAATGATAAGAAATTGATGCAGGAGTTTAAGTAACATCTTTTCTAAGAAAGATGTTTTTAATAACATATGTAAATTACCTTGAAATCCTTGAATTTCAAGTGGACTTACTGTTGAGATGAATTTTGATTTTTTCCAGTTTCTTTCTACAATTAACCCGCTTTTTGGAATAGATTTTGTTTTACAAATAAGTTGTTTTTGCATTTCTTTCGTTATGGGTTCTGAGTTAGAAATAATTTTGCCGTTATTGTCAGTTATAATGATTGTGATATCAGTATTAGCAATTAATTCGGAACCGATTAAATCTTCAGCCGCATGCTCGATAGTGAAATCCTGATACCGAGGGTGTTTAGGACGTTCTGTGTATTGCTGTTGTTTAGAATGATCATTCCATCTTGCACGGTTTACAATCTTATCACGATACCGATTACCTTTCTCTAATAGAGCATCGGTTTCTTCTTTCACACGCATTGTTGAAAGGCTTTTATAAAAAGATACGAAAGCAATTGTTTCAATACATAAAGCTAATATTAAAAAGTATGTCCCAATTTTAAGGGAAAGTTTACTCATTTTCTCACCATACCTTATTCATAATAAAGAGTCAGTGGTATACGATTTCCCACTGACCGAAGTAATTATTCACTTTTCCATTTATATCCGACTTTATAGACCGTTTCTAGGTAATCTTCAATCGGAAATCCTTTTTTGCGTAGTTTATCACGGATATTACGAATGTGTGAATCAATTGTTCTATATTCGATATCTGTTTCATAGCCCCAAATTTTTTCGATTAAATCATCTCGGCTATAAGCACGGTTTGTATTTTGCAAAAATAGTCCGAGTAACGAAAATTCGATAGGAGTTAGCGAGATTTTTTCATCGTACACTGTGACGGTATGTTTCGTTTTATCCCACTCAATACCATTGAAACTAACAAAGCCATCTTTTTTTGTACGGCGTAATATAGCCTCGATTCGTGCGACTAATACATGCTCATCAAATGGTTTTGTAATATAATCATCTGCGCCCATCGTGAGGCCTTTCACCATATCGTAGTTTTGGTTGCGAGCTGTTAACATAATGATAGGAACGTTAGAAATTTGACGAATTTGATAGCAAGTATCCCATCCATCCATATTCGGCATCATAACATCTAATAAAATAATATCGAATTCTTTTTGTTCGATTAATTTTAGTGCTTCAAGGCCAGAGGTAGCTTTCATACAAAAATAGCCGCGAGGGCTTAAGAATAGATCTAATAATCGTAACATACGTTCTTCATCGTCTACTAATAAAATTTTTACCATAATCTTGTGCACCCCAAACTGTTCATTCTACTTGTATAGTTTACATGAAAATAATAAAAAACTCTTTTTATGTGATTGAATGGAGGGATGATTTTTTCGCTCGGAGTAATTGACATAAAAAATGCACTAGTTTTGCACAACTATTTTTTATAATAAAAAACGTAGCGACACAAAATACCCTATGTTGCGACATAACGTCATGTCATTTTATTTATAAAATGACAATTCCATTCTATTGTGTATGTGAGATAGAGAGGGTTTTCGTATTCACCTCGCATCGGATAAGAAAAATTTCCTATCTCACACTTTTTTTAAAAGGAGATCATACACATGAATCCAAAAGAAGAAATTTCAAAAAAAGAAAAGCAAGATCGTAATACGGTTGTCATGTGTGTTGCCGTATCT
>NZ_JBEUTW010000176.1:0-17247 GCF_040492675.1 Bacillus sp. AP50 | reverse complement strand
CTATTATTCTTTGCAAGGTACTATAAATTTGTTAATAATGTGAATAGGTGGAAGTATTTTTGTACATTTTTAGAAGAGATATAAAAATGTTATTTTAAGATAAACAAAAGGTTGTAAGCGCATTCTTTAAATCTTGTCAAAATAATATCGAATTCATATTGTTGGAAAAATAATGCATTTGTAATATAATGATAAATGATACTTCACCACATTAATTAACTAGGTGAAATTAAAAATCTTTATTACACAAATTATGAAACAAAGGAATGATTAGTTTGAGTACAGGTGTAAAAGTAAACGACGTGAAGACAAAAACAAAAGGAGCAGATCTTGTTGTTGATTGTTTAATTAAACAAGGTGTTACACATGTTTTCGGTATTCCAGGAGCAAAGATTGACTCTGTATTTGATGTATTGCAAGAAAGAGGACCAGAGTTAATCGTTTGTCGTCATGAACAAAATGCAGCATTTATGGCAGCTGCTATTGGTAGATTAACAGGGAAACCGGGCGTATGTCTTGTAACTTCAGGACCAGGGACATCAAATTTAGCGACAGGTCTTGTTACTGCGAATGCGGAGAGTGATCCCGTTGTTGCTTTAGCTGGTGCAGTACCGCGTACGGATCGATTAAAACGTACGCATCAATCTATGGATAATGCTGCACTATTCGAACCAATCACAAAATATAGCGTAGAAGTAGAGCATCCTGATAATGTGCCAGAAGCACTTAGTAATGCATTTCGAAGTGCGACTTCCACAAATCCGGGAGCTACTTTAGTAAGTCTTCCGCAAGACGTTATGACTGCGGAAACAACTGTAGAGTCTATCGGTGCGCTTTCTAAGCCACAGCTTGGAATCGCTCCCACAAATGATATTACATATGTAGTAGAAAAAATAAAATCAGCGAAATTACCAGTTATTTTACTCGGTATGAGAGCGAGCACAAATGAAGTGACGAAAGCTGTTCGTAAATTAATTGCGGATACAGAACTTCCTGTCGTTGAAACATATCAAGCAGCTGGTGCGATTTCACGTGAGTTAGAAGATCATTTCTTCGGCCGCGTTGGATTATTCCGTAACCAACCAGGTGATATTTTACTAGAAGAAGCAGACCTTGTTATTTCTATCGGTTATGATCCAATCGAGTATGATCCAAAGTTCTGGAATAAACTTGGCGACAGAACGATTATTCATCTTGACGACCATCAAGCAGATATCGACCATGATTACCAACCAGAGCGTGAATTAATTGGTGATATTGCCTTAACGGTAAATAGCATCGCGGAGAAATTACCGAAACTTGTATTAAGTACGAAATCAGAAGCGGTATTAGAACGATTACGCGCAAAATTATCAGAACAAGCAGAAGTTCCAAATCGTCCTGCAGAAGGTGTTACGCATCCACTTCAAGTGATTCGTACACTTCGTTCTTTAATTAGTGACGATACAACTGTTACATGTGACATCGGTTCCCATTCTATTTGGATGGCGAGATGTTTCCGTTCTTATGAACCACGTAGATTATTATTTAGTAACGGCATGCAAACGTTAGGTGTTGCACTTCCTTGGGCAATCGCAGCTACTTTAGTAGAACCAGGTAAAAAAGTAGTTTCCGTATCAGGTGACGGTGGTTTCTTATTCTCAGCGATGGAGTTAGAAACGGCGGTACGTTTAAATTCTCCAATCGTCCATCTTGTTTGGAGAGACGGCACATATGATATGGTTGCATTCCAACAAATGATGAAATACGGCAGAACATCAGCTACAGAGTTTGGCGATGTTGATCTTGTGAAATATGCGGAAAGTTTCGGGGCGTTAGGTCTTCGTGTTAACACGCCTGATGAATTAGAAGGTGTATTAAAAGAAGCATTAGCAGCAGACGGCCCTGTCATTATTGATATTCCAATCGATTATCGTGACAACATTAAATTAAGCGAAAAATTATTACCAAACCAATTAAACTAATGGAGGCAGATTTGAGATGACTGTTGCGCAATTAATTGATATTGATGCAAAAAAAACGAAAATGAGTAATGAAATATATCAAACATCTACAATGCTTGCGCTATTAGATGGTATATATGACGGTGTGATTAGCTTTGAAGATTTGAAAAAACATGGTGATTTCGGCATCGGCACATTTGATCAATTAGACGGTGAAATGATTGCATTTGATAATGGATTTTATCATTTACGTTCAGACGGTTCAGCGGAAAAAGTAGAGCCAGAAGAAATAACGCCATTTGCAACTGTAACGTTTTTTGAAAAAGAAATGAGTTATACGGTAGAGCGTCCGATGAATCGTGAAGAAGTTGAAGCGTTATTACATGAATTAATGCCAAGTAAAAACTTATTTTACGCTATTCGAATGGACGGTACGTTCCGTGAAGTAAGAACGAGAACTGTTCCAAGACAAGAAAAACCGTATACACCACTCGTTGAAGTGACGAAATCGCAACCAATCTTTTCGTTTGAAAATACAGAAGGTACGCTTGCTGGATTTTGGACACCAGATTACGCACAAGGTATTGGGGTAGCTGGATTCCACTTACATTACATTGATGATGAAAGAAGCGGAGGCGGACATGTTTTCGACTATGTTGTAGAAAACTGCACGATCCAAATTTGTCAAAAAGCTCATATGCATTTAGCACTTCCAGAAACAGCAGATTTTATGGCGGCTGAATTATCAAGAGAAAACTTAGAGGATAATATTGCAACTGCGGAAGGTGCAGAGTAAGAGGGAAAGACTGTTCCATTTTGGAACAGTCTTCTTTTATTCGTAATGTTATTATTTGTCGATAAATCGATATTTCTTGTCGAACCGTTGATATCGCTTATTTCTTTGAAACAAACGGATGTCCCTCATAATAAAAACGCCACGGATAATGTACAGCTTCTTCTGCATAGTCGATATTAATACGAGGTCCTGCTGTTATTTTATATTGTGATGATATGTGTTCTTCTTTTGGAACTAATTCAATATGTAACGTATCACTTTGTAACGATACGCCGCGTTCTTTTAAAGTGATGCCAAGTGCACGGCATAGTTTGCCAGGACCGTTCGTTAAATTTTTGTACTGCGCTTTTGTAATTTCGGTCTTATTGTAGCGCGCTAGTTTTATTTCTTCTATTCCATCTACTGGCTCAAGAGCTCGAATGAGAACACCTTGCGGGGTGCCCACTGGCGCTGTAATAACGTTAAAGCAATGATACATACCGTAAATTAAATATACGTAAGCATGCCCTGGTGCACCAAACATAACTTCTGTGCGATCTGTTCGTCTGCCTCCGTAACTATGTGCGGCCTTATCATCTGGGCCTTTATATGCTTCTACTTCTACAATGATTCCGCTTCGCTTTATTCCGTCTACAATATGAACAAGTTTTTGCCCGAGTAATTTTTTTGCGACTTCTAACGTATCGCCTTCATAAAAGGAAGGAGGTGCCTGCATTGTACTATCTCCTTTACTAAGTGTATATGTATATAGTAAACCAAATTTTCAGTAGTAATTCTAACTCGTTCTATTTATCGGGTTTATTTCATAAATTATGGATAGAGTACAACAGCGAAGAGGGGGAGTGCGACATGATTTATCGCTTACTAGCTCTTAATATAGATGGGACACTACTATACAACAATGGAAAAATTGCAAAAGGATTAAGAGAAACAATTGAATTTGTAAAAAGAAAAGATGTATACGTTACGTTATTTACGAGTCGTAATTTTCAATCCGCTCATAAAGTAGCAAAGGCGTTAAAATTAGATTCTATATTAGTGACACATGGTGGTGCTTTCGTTTCAGCAACGTTAGATAAGCCGTACGTTCAAAGAAGATTGTCTGAAGAGAAGACTTTTAACATTGTGCAAGTGTTAGAGCACTTTGATTGTAACGTACGTATTTCTCATGAACGGTTTTCGATAGGAAATCGTGAGAGAAATACACCAAACTTAATTGCGCGCACTGTATTATCAAGCGCAGATCCGTTATTTTATCCAGTTCAATTTGTAGATTCGTTAGGTGATGCGCTTCGGGACCATCCGGTAGCGGCGCCAAAAATTGATGTTCTTTTCCAAAGTAAAGGTGAAAAAGAAAGAGGACTGAACACATTAAGAAAAGCATTCCAAGATGTAGAGTATGTTGAATGTGATTCAAAACGAATAGAAATTTTACCGCAAAATGTATCAAAGTTACGTGGATTACAATTGCTTGGAGAGCATTTAAATATTTCGCTAAATGAAATGGTTGCGATTGGAGATAGTATGGAAGATTTAGAGGTTATTGAAAACGTGGGACTTGGGGTAGCGATGGGGAACGCGCCTGTAGAATTAAAGCAAGCAGCAGATTGGATCACACGTTCAAATAGTGAAAACGGTGTAGAGTATATGATTAAAGAGCATTTCCGTAAGCAATTCCCGCTTCCGTTTTTGAAGAATCATAAAAATACACCGAAACGATGAAAGAAAAACGTAGCTTTTTGGCTACGTTTTTTTGTTTATCTTATTAAAAACAGTGAAAGCGTTTTAAAATATGAATTGTGTATGAAATCTATACAATTCACTTGAATCCTTTAGAAAACTAATGTAAAGTGGATGATGTTGCCAAAACAGTTACACCACATGAAATATTCTTCAGATTAATTTTATTGGGCTCCCATACGTAAAAGTATTTCCGCATGACAGTTTAGTTCACGTATTATTTCAAAAATGAATTGTAGCAATCTTATTAAGTAGTTGTAGTGTTTCTTTGTTTTATTTAAATGGATTATTTTAAGTTAATGTGAGTAAGGTTTGGTGCATATGATATGTACTTCTTTTTTGGGTTTTAGGAAGTTTAAAAGGGGGAATGAATTTCTTGAGGAAATCATTTAATCAAAAAATTAAAAAGTTAAGTAGTAGTTTAATAGTTGTATTACTAATATGTATGAATTTTTTAATCCATTTACCATTTAAAGCAGAGGCAGCTACAACAGAATTAAAAGGTTTAGGTGATGTATCTTATTACAACGCCATCATTTTTGGAGATCATAGTGCAACGAGTGCGGATATTGAAGGTGCGATGGCTGTTCAGAAAAATATGAACGCATCAAGTTATACAGTCGTAGCGGCTGCAACTGGAGCAAATAACTTAGCTGGAGCAACTTGGGTAGATGAAGGATATCCATCATTATTACTAGGCGGTCAATTTACGAAAGCGGGAGCAGGACAAGTAATTATTCAAGATGGAACAGTGGCGATGACAAAAGACGGTGACCCAGATGGCGCAATGAAAACATCATATGACCGTATCTCTTATAAAGAGCAAGCGGAGATTGATGCTAAGTTTAAAGAATTTAGAAAAGACGTTGATGGTGTAATCGGGGATGCAAGTAAACTACAGACTGATAAGCCAAAACCTAATATGAGCTTTGGCATCGGTGAAGATGTAAATAACCCTAATATTTATGTCTCTTCAGGCCAAACTGGAAAGAAAACATTTGATGTAAAAGACGTTTTTCTTCCGAATGTAGAGAATAAAGACTTTATTGTTATTTATTCAGATGCAGAAGAAGTGAGTTTTGGTGGCGGTGCAATTTTGTATGATACAAGAAATACTGGGATGGCGACGGATTTAATTAATACATCTCAAGCATACGATCCTAATTCATCTTTTACTGAGTTAGCTAGTAAGGTAATTTGGGTATTTCCTAATGCTACAAAGATAACAACTAAAGGTTATGGTGTAGTAGGTAGTGTGTTTGCACCTAATGCAGTTGTAGAAACAAAAGGTGGTTCTATTAATGGACAAGCCTATGTTGGAGGATTACACCAAAGAGATGGTTTTGAGGTTCATAACTTTAAATTTAACTGGCCAAAGTGGAATAAGCCAGCAACTGAAAAAGGACATTTACAAATTAAAAAAGTTGATGAAAACGATGAAAACATTGTTTTAAAAGACGCAAAATTTGATGTTATAGACAAAGATAATAACGTTGTGGCTACTGTTACAACAAACGAAAAGGGTATTGCGGAAGTTAAAGATTTACCACTTGGTGACTATTTTGTAAAAGAAATAAATGCACCAGAAGGATATATAAAAGTTGATACACCAGTCAAAGTAACAATTGATAATACAAACGTAATTGAACTTGTTATGAAGAATACGAGAAAAGTAGAGAATGGTCAATTTAAATTATTGAAAAAAGATAGTGAATCTGGTCAACTTCTACCAGGTGCAAAATTTGATGTTATCGATAAAGATGGGAAAGTTGTGGAAACAATTGTTACAGATGATAAAGGTGAAGCCTTATCGAAACAACTTCCAGTTGGAAGCTATACATTAAAAGAAGTAGAAGCACCGAAAGGATATGAATTATCATCTAGTTCAGTTTCTGTTGATGTAGAGGCTAATAAAGTAGTGACTGTAGATGTGGTGAATAAAAAGATCTCCGAAAAAGTAACGGGTCAATTTGAAATCGTGAAAGTAGATGCGGAAGATAAAACGAAAGTATTATCAGATGCAGAATTCGAAGTGTATAAAGATGGTAAAAAAGTAGATACGTTACGAACAGATAAAACTGGTAAAGTAGTTTCACAGAAATTAGAACCAGGAAAGTATACATTAAAAGAAACGAAAGCACCACAAGGATATAAATTGTTAAAAGAAGAAATTGAAGTCGTTGTGGAAGCAAACAAGTTAGTAGAAGTACAAATAGAAAATGCGAAAGAACTAGGAAGCTTACAAGTAATCAAAAAGGATGCAGAGAGTGGAACAGTTCTAGCAGGTGCAGAATTTAAATTAAAGAACGAAGCTGGTCAAGTAGTTGGAGAAGCGAAAACAACGAATAAAGAAGGTGTTGTGAAATTCGAAAACTTAGTGCCAGGAAAGTACACGTTAGAGGAAACAAAAGCGCCAGAAGGTTATAAGGCGTTAGAAGTAACAGTAGAAGTAAACGTTGTAGCGAACGAAGTAGTAAAACAAGAAGTTACGAATGAAAAAGTAACAGGTCAATTTGAAATCGTGAAAGTAGATGCGAATGATAAAACGAAATTGTTATCAGGTGCAGAATTCGAAGTGTATAAAGATGGTAAAAAGGTAGCAGAACTAAAAACAGATGAGAGTGGAAAAGTGATGTCACCGAAATTACCGCTAGGTGAATACACAGTGAAAGAAACGAAAGCACCAACGGGCTACAAGCTTTCAAATAAAGAATGGAAAGTAACAATTCAAAACGAGAAAGAAGTAGTAAAAGTAGAGGCAGAAAACGAAAAAATCTTAGGTTCTCTACAAATTATTAAAATGGATGATAAAGATCAAACGAAACGCTTAGCAGGCGCACAATTTACATTGAAAGATGCGAAAGGAAATGTTGTAAAAGAAGGAATTACAACAGATAAGTCTGGAACGGTTAAAGTAGACGGACTTGTGCCAGGTGAATATACGTTAGAAGAAACAAAAGCACCAGAAGGTTATGAGTTAACAAAACAAATAATTCATGTAACAGTTGACGGTGAAAAAGTTGTTGATGTAAAAGTAACGAACAGTAAGAGCCTTGGTCAATTCGAAATTGTAAAAGTAGATGCGGAAGATAAAACGAAAGTATTATCAGATGCAGAATTCGAAGTGTATAAAGATGGTAAAAAAGTAGATACGTTACGAACAGATAAAACTGGTAAAGTAGTTTCACAGAAATTAGAGCCAGGAAAGTACACATTAAAAGAAACGAAAGCACCACAAGGATATAAGTTGTTAAAAGAAGAAATTGAAGTCGTTGTGGAAGCAAACAAAGTAGTAGAAGTACAAGTAGAAAACGCAAAAGAACTAGGAAGCTTACAAGTAATCAAAAAGGATTCGGAGAGTGGAAAAGTTCTAGCAGGTGCAGAATTTAAATTAAAGAACGAAGCTGGTCAAGTAGTTGGAGAAGCGAAAACAACGAATAAAGACGGTGTTGTGAAATTCGAAAACTTAGTGCCAGGAAAGTACACGTTAGAGGAAACGAAAGCGCCGGAAGGTTATAAAGCGTTAGAAGTAACAGTAGAAGTAAATGTTGTAGCAAATGAAGTAGTAAAACAAGAAGTTATGAATGAAAAAGTGAAAGAAGAAATTACAGGTCAATTAGAAATTACAAAGGTAGACGCTAATAATACAAATAAAATATTAGCAGGCGCAGTGTTTGAAATTTGGAAAGACGGAACAAAAATCGACACATTAACAACAAACAAGAGCGGTAAAGCGACTTCTAAGAAGTTAGAACCAGGAGATTACACTTTAAAAGAAATCCAAGCGCCAGAAGGATATACTTTATCCGATAAGGAAATGAAATTTACGATTTCTAATGAAAAAATTGAAGTTGTAAAGCTTCAAATTACAAATGAAAAAGATACAGAAAAAGGTCCGGAAAAACCAGGTGAAGGAACAGAAAAGCCAGGTGAAGGAACAGAGAAGCCGGGTGAAGGAACAGAGAAGCCAGGTGAGGAAGTAGAAAAACCTAATTTACCAGAAAAAGGACAAGGTTCTTCTAATAATCAACAACTTCCAGCTACAGGACACAATACGAATTACGTTCCATTCATCGGTTTTATGCTTCTGCTACTAGGAATACGTTTAAGATTCATGGCTAAAAATGGTTAAAAGATGTATAAAAGGCATCAGAGATATATAGTCTCTGATGCCTTTTAAGTGAATACAGATAAAATGAAAATATCTATATGGAATGATAAATATGTTAAGCTTCAATTACGCTAAGCATTCTGTTTATAAATGCAGCTGCGTGTGCACGTTGTGATGGTCCTTTTGGTACGAATTGATTAAATTCATTACCTTTTACAATTCCATATCCATACACTCTTTGTACTTCTTCTTTAGCGTAAATTAAGTTTTGGTCTACGAATGGTAGTTCAACTTGTTTTGCAAAAATACCAGCGTGTTTTAGAGAACGATCGATCATAATAACAGCTTCTTCGCGTGTAATTGTAGTATTTGGATCAAATGTATTATCACCACGTCCGCGGATTATACCTGCGCTTGCTGCACGATTAATACCGTCTCTTAACGATGGGTGTACTTGTTCTAAGTCTGTGAAATTAGCATTTCCACTTGGTAATTGTAAAGCACGAGTAATTAGTGTAGCAAATTCAGCACGCGTTACAAGACGTTCTGGGAAGTACTTGCCGTTCCCTTCTCCTTGCATAATGCCTCTAGCTGCTAATTGACGAATGTCTTGTTCATACCATCCACCTGTAATGTCATCAGTTACGGGATTTTTTTGATTTTCCTTATAGTATGTTTCAGTTCCTTTTAAGAAAGCATCCCATTGTCCGCGTTGAATCATAAACGCAGGGCAGTTTTTTCCTGACCAAAATTGGTGTTTTTGGACCTTATCTAGAGAAATATTTAAGTCGTTCATTAAATAAGCTGCCAATTTACGGGCATTTTCTACCGCTTTTTCATAGTTTCCATCTTGATTAACGGCAATTTCAATTCCGATAGATTCATAGTTTCCAGTTTTATTTCCAGCATGCCATCCAACTTCATTTACTGGAAGATGTTGGTAAATTTCTTTATCATCTACTGTGAAATGCCAAGATGCGGCGCGATCAGCTGTTCCGCGTGCTTGATTATCTAAGAATTTTGCATGATTTAGAGCATTGGCACCCTTCGCTGTATTAGCTGTTTCGTGAATCGTAATATATTTAGGTACCATCGGGTAGCCAGGGCGAATATCGTCATTTCCTTGTGGGACAATCATTTCTTTAAATGTAACGCCATAAATATTGTTTGTTTGTAGAGCTTCTGGCGATCTCAATAAACTATTTTTAGCAGTACGACTGTTTTTTAATAATGAAGCTTTTGTACCTTCAAATGTAGCAGAAGGTGCATAAATCCATTTTGTTGTTTCATTTATTTGGACTTTAAACCAATTTCCAGCTTGTTCAGTAGGAGTTATGACTTGTGGCTGTAGTTTCCCTTCTTCTTTAAATGATTGGAACGGAAGGGCATGTATGGAAGCTTCTTCTTTTACGATTAATTTTTGATTAGATAGTTTATGAATCTCTTGAACTTCTAAGCTATTATCATTGTTATCTATCCATCCAGCGCCAGTTGGCGTCGTTATGTAATAAGCATTTCCTTTTTTCTTTGTCGCCGTTACGACTTGTTCTGTAATCTCGATATTCGATTTGTTTTTTAAATCATTCGCGGTATATAATGAATGTTTTTTTGAAGTGTATAGTAGGAATTGGCTAGTAACCTCGATATCTTCTTCATGAGTACTATGCTCATTAACATGCTCTTTAATACTTTTAAAAACTTGATCTTCCGTATATACTTCAGCGGATTTTTCAGCACTCTCTGCAAATGAATAAGTAGGTGCAAGAACAGTTTGTAATGCAAGAGAGAGAGTTAAAACACTATAAAATTTCTTTTTCATATTTTTTTTAACACATTAGATTATGGAATCTAGTGTTAACATTCCTCCTTTTTATATTGTATTTTCACTATGTATCGATTTTAGTACTAATAAATTTTAACAAGAGAAAATGATGATGTCTATATACATGAGCGATATTCATAAAAAGAATTATTTGAAAAAATGTAAGAGAAACAGGTAAAACCTTCTGTATTGACCTGTAAACGCCCTTCAAGTAAACTAAAGAGAGTTTGCAAATGAAAAGGTGATAATGTTGTTAATTTCAATTAAAACGTTACAAGATGATCGTTTTTTACGTCCGCTACAAAATATTGGCGGCTTATTTTTTGAAGATAGTACGATTGGATTTGAACAAGAGGAAGCAAATCTTATCGTTGATATACACATTGAGGATAATGTGAAAGCATCCGCTCGATTAACGGATGTTAGCACAGGAAATGTGTATGAAGAAACATTCTCGAAAGATTTATCTGCTTTCACAGATGAAAAAGAGCGTATGAAGCAAGTGAAGCACGTTGTTTCTTATGTATATCTTTCTGTTCTTCAGCAGTTAACTGGTATTGAACAAAGCTGGGGTATTTTAACGGGAGTACGTCCGACGAAACTTCTTCATAAAATGCTTCAAAATGGTATGTCAAAAGAAGAAGCGCATCAAGAGCTTCGTGAAAGTTATTTAATTCATGAAGAGAAAATTGAACTTCTTCAGCGCATTGTTGATTGCCAATTAGCAGTTGTTCCGGATTTATACCGTTTGAAAGAAGAAGTAAGTATTTATATCGGTATTCCGTTCTGCCCAACGAAATGTGCATATTGTACATTCCCGGCTTATGCGATTAATGGACGCCAAGGCTCTGTTGATTCGTTCTTGGGTGGTTTACATTATGAAGTTCGTGAAATTGGTAAGTTTTTAAAAGAAAAAGGTGTAAAAGTTACGACGATTTATTACGGCGGCGGTACACCTACAAGTATTACAGCAGAAGAGATGGATATGCTGTATGAAGAAATGTATGAAGCGTTCCCAGATGTGAAAAATGTGCGTGAAGTAACAGTTGAGGCAGGTCGCCCAGATACGATCACGCCAGCAAAGCTAGAAGTTTTAAATAAATGGAATATTGACCGTATTAGTATTAATCCGCAGTCATACCATCAAGAGACACTAAAAGCAATTGGACGTCATCATACTGTAGAAGAAACAATTGAGAAATACCATTTAGCTCGTGAAATGGGAATGAACAATATTAATATGGACTTAATTATTGGTCTTCCTGGTGAAGGGTTAGATATCTTCAAACATACGTTAGATGAAACAGAAAAGTTAATGCCAGAATCATTAACAGTTCATACGTTATCATTCAAACGTGCTTCTGAAATGACGCAAAACAAACGTAAATATAAAGTAGCAGGTCGCGAAGAAATTACAGCGATGATGCACGAAGCAGAAGAGTGGACGCAAAAGCATAATTACGTACCATATTACCTATATCGTCAAAAGAATATTTTAGGTAACTTAGAGAACGTTGGTTATGCAATGCCGACGCAAGAAAGTATTTACAACATTGTCATTATGGAAGAAGTACAATCAATTATCGGACTTGGCTGTGGTGCATCAAGTAAATTTGTTCATCCGAAGACGGGAGCAATTACGCACTTCGCAAATCCGAAAGATCCAAAATCATATAACGATGGCTTTGTGAAATATACAGAAGATAAACTGAAAATTTTAGAAGAGCTATTTGCATAAGAAGAAAGAGGTTGTTCCGAGTCGGAACAACCTCTTTTTTATCCTGCAGTAACGGGCGGTCCGATTATATCTTGTCAGTTTTTGTCGGTAAGTCGATATATTCGAAAAATCGCTGATATAATTCGAGTTGCGCTGATATATTTTGAAAATCGCTGATATATTTCAAGTTACGGTCGATATACCTGGAAAATCGCTGATATAATTTCATTTACCGTCTAGTGGTACCGTATGTAAAACTATGTCGATAATAATCAGAAAAATTAGTCAAATCATTAAAGGACAATGTCTACTTATGGACGAAATGATAGATTTATGAAAGAGAAAAGGGGGAAATTGTTGGCATGTACATGACGATAGGGAGAATTTTTGATTTATCAGTTGGTAAGTATCCGAATAAAGAGGCGTTAGTGGAACCTGAAAAGAATATTCGCTGGACGTATAAACAGTGGGATGAACAAATAAATAAAACAGCGCACGCTCTATTAGAAGACGGAGTAAGAAAGGGAGATACGGTATCTGTTTACTTATATAATTGCCGTGAATTTGTAAACGTTTACTTAGCCTGTGCGAAAATCGGAGCGATCTTTAACCCGATTAATTTCCGCTTAAAGGCGAAAGAAGTATCTTATATTCTTCAGGACGCATCCTCGAAAGTCGTTGTCTTTGAAAAAGCAGTTGAGTCAACTGTTGCTATAATTGAAAGAGACTTTCCAAATACATCTTTTTGGTCTATAGAAAACGATAAACCTTCCTATGCAAGCTCCTACCATGAAAAAGTGAATGCAGCATCTTCTGAGAAAGTAAATATCGAAATTGATGAAATGGATTATTGTTCAATGCTTTATACGAGCGGTACGACAGGTCATCCGAAAGGCGTATTACATCGTCATCGCGAAATGACTGAGCATAGTATGATTTGTACGTATTTCCTTAAATATAATAGAGATAGTGTAGGGCTTGTTGTGGCGCCTTTATATCACTGTGGTGAATTAAATGCCGGAATCATACCACGCATTCAAGTTGGTGGAAAGAATGTTATTTTGCATCATTTTGATACAGAAACAGTATTACATACGATTCAAGAAGAAAAGATTACGACGTTCTTTGCAGCGCCGACGATGTGGAATATGTTGTTGCAAAAAGATTTAGCTCAGTATGATTTAACTTCGATGAAGATTGGTATATACGGCGGAGCAGCAATGGCACCGGCGTTAGTAAAAGAATGTAAAGAACGTCTTTATATTGATCTTGTTCAAATATACGGAATGACAGAAATGGGGCCAGTTGTTGCGTTTCTCGTAGAGGAGGATCAAATTACGAAAGCTGGTTCAGCAGGCACGCCATGCTTTAGCCATGAAGTTCGTATTGTGAAACCGAACGAGGATGCACCGGCAGAACCAGAGGATGTATTACCTCCTTATGAAGTGGGAGAAATTATTTTGCGCGGCCCAACTATGATGGCTGGCTATCATAATCGTGAAGAAGCGAATAAAAAATCGATGTATAAAGGATGGTATCATTCTGGTGATCTAGGCTATTTTGATAAAGACGGTTATTTATTCGTTGCTGATCGCGTTGATGATATGGTAATTAGCGGTGGCGTAAATATTTATCCTCGTGAAATTGAAGATTTCCTTCATAGTCATCCTGGTATATTAGATGTGGCGGTACTTGGTGAGCCAGACGAATTATGGGGAGAGCGTGTTGTGGCAGTTATTGTGAAGAAAGATGAAACAATAACAGAAGCTGATTTAGAAACGTATTGCAAAGAAAGTGATGAACTAGCAGATTATAAACGTCCGCGTCATTATTTATTTGTAGATGAACTTCCGCGTAATGCGAGCGGGAAGTTGCAGAAATTTGTGCTGAGGGAGTCATTGAAAGGTGCGAAAAAATAAAAAATGAAGGATGCCCCATATCTATGGGGTATCCTTCATTTTTCGGTATTAAACAGAAGAAACAATATCTTTGTTAATTCTCATTTCTTCTTGGTGAAGGTTAATTAGCGCATTTGAAATAAGGTGGAAACACAAAATGGATGTAATACAAAAAGAAAAGGCACCTTAAGGTGCCTCTCTCCGACTTGAACCATTTCATTTCATACGAATCGGAATCTATCCGTATTACCATTACCCCTTTGTTATGAGTGTAAACACATACTATAAAGCAGAATCGTCTATATACACTAGATTGTTAGTTCACAAAAGACAAGAGATTTGAGATCAATATTGAAGTGACGCCACATCCCCTATAATAATTGATATGTTACGCCTTTTAAAAGAATCTGCTTTATAGAACGTGCCCACAAGTTATATTTTACTACATGTAATATTCATTTAGTGTATTTTTTGATGAATATGTATAATTACATAAACTGTATGAAAAAAAGAGAGTATACTCTGATGTTGTGTAATAAAGATAAAGCCCGCCTACGGAATAGGGGGCTTTTCTTACTTTTTATAAATATTTATTCCAATTATATTATCAGATGAGTCTAAACGAATATAAACGTCAGCTGATAAAAGGTGTGCATTATATATTCTTTGTTTATATGTTGATATCTCGAAGCGTTTTCCATTTAATTCACATTCTAGAATAATCATATCGCCATGTTCTTTCCAATTTATTAATTTAGCAGTTGTATTCATATAAACCTCCTCTGAATCATTTTATGAAAATTAGTAGAGATAGTGTGAGAAAGGAGTTTATATAACAAAAAAAGACACCTTAAGTGTCTTCTTTGATTACTATAAAAGTCGTTGAATGAAATAGGTTTCTATTTTTATTTGCGTGAAAAGCCTTCTTCATCAAGGTATTCCGCAGCTTCTGGATAAGAGTTGAATGTACCGTCTAAGTTTACACCAGCGTACACGTTCCACATGTCATCCTCTGAAATAAGAGTAAGAATATGACCATCTTCGTTCTGCCATTCTTCTTCTTTCGCAGGTTCTACAGGTGCTACTACCTCTTCTTGTGATAGAAGGTCAATTGATTTCTCAATTACTGAACGTAACTCCTCTGCTGAAAACTCACGGATGTTAACCATGCCTTTATCATCTGTTTTATAACCTTTAATACCGCTTGCATATACAAATCCATTTCCATTTGGGTGTAAATGAAATACAACGTTCTTTTTATCTAAACGACTTTCTTCAAAGTGGAAGTTTACACGTTTTAATGATACGTTCTTTCTTTCTAGTTCTGGGAAAGATTCAATAATCGATAATTTTTCTTCAAAAGTTAGCATAGTGCCTCCAAGTATATAGTAAAAGATTTAATTTGTTCATTATAGCATAGTTGCAATTGTTTCCAAAGATAAGGGGAAAACTTTTCGTTGAATACGTTTACGTCACGAGAATGTAAAAAGTGAGCTAACGAATGTATCTTTTTAGGTGTACAATGGAACATGGACTTTATACAAAGGTGGTTTTTTTATGTTTCAAAAAATAGCAAAGGAATGTTTAGCAGGATTTACTGTTGCGATTGTTGCGTTACCACTTGCGATTGCATTTGGTATTGCCGCGACAGGAACGTCTGAGGGAGCGCTTGTTGGATTGTATGGTGCGATTTTTGCAGGTTTATTCGCAGCGTTATTTGGCGGGACACCTGGGCAAGTAACAGGGCCAACTGGACCAATTACCGTTATTGCAACAGGAGTTATTGCGACGCATGGGTTAGAGGCAAGTTTTATTGCCTTTATGATGGCAGGGTTATTTCAAATTTTATTCGGTGTATGTAAGCTCGGTTCTTACGTTCGATATATTCCGTATCCTGTCGTTTCAGGATTTATGAATGGTATTGCATTAATCATTATTTTAGGCGAAATAAAGCACGTACAAAATAGTTTTCTACTTGTTGTGTTAACGATTATTGTAATGATTGTTTCTGGCAAATGGATTAAGGCGATTCCGTCTAGTTTAGTAGCACTAGTCGGTGTGACAGCTTTGCTTCCTTTATTTTCTTCTCTACTCGAAGGACTTACAGTAAAGTTACCGATTATCGGAAATCTTTCACTAAATAAAGTAATTGAAAAGATTGGAACCATTCCAGAAGCGATGCCTACGCTTCATATTCCATCTTTAAGTGGAACAGGAATAGCAGCACTTATTTTACCAGCGCTTAGTATTGCTTTATTAGGATCGATTGACTCGTTGTTAACATCGGTCGTAATGGATAATGTGACAGGTACACGTCATAAAAGTAATAAAGAGCTCGTTGGACAAGGTATCGGTAATATGATGAGCGGATTGTTTGGCGGATTAGCAGGTGCAGGTGCGACTGTAAGGTCTATCGTGAATATAAGAAGTGGCGGTAAAACGGCACTTTCGGCATGTATGCATAGTGTTATCTTATTTATTTTTATTATGGGTCTTGGTTCGGTCGTACAATATATTCCACTTGCCGTATTATCAGGTATTTTAATTTTAACTGGTATTGGAATGTTCGATTGGGGAAGCATGAAAAAGATGCATGTCGCTCCTAAAGGTGATGTCGTTGTTATGCTCGTAACGATGATTGTAACGGTGAAGTTCGATTTAATGATTGCTGTTGCCTTCGGTATTATTCTTTCGTTCATCATATATATGGTGAAATGTAAAGAACGTAAAACTTCTATCGTAAAAGAAAAAGAAGAAACGTACACAATTCAAGGGCCGCTCTCTTTTCTATCAGTAGATCGTATTTTCTCTACTTTACAAGATGTGAAGTCACCGGTTGTTTTACGTATGAAAGATGTGCGTTATATGGATGTATCAGGAGCTATGGCATTATTAAATTTTGTTGAGCAATCAAATAAAGTAGGAGCAAGTGTAAAGCTTGAGCAAGTACATCCGAGTATTGAAAAAACAATCGCAGTAATGGCAAGCGATGAACAGAAAGAGCAATTGAAAATCTTAAGTGTTTAGATAGTAATTAGAATATCTCACAATTTTACATAAATTATAATGTAGAGTTGTGGGATGTTTTTATAATGTTTTTAGTAATATGTATCGCAGTGACAGAGAGGAAGGGCTCTTTTGGCGTAACAGAAACGCTTATAGTGTGTACATATATAATGGAAGGAATTAGAAAAATATTGTGAAGAGGCAGGCTTAAATG
>NZ_JBEUTW010000175.1:0-6446 GCF_040492675.1 Bacillus sp. AP50 | reverse complement strand
CCTCTACATGCTAGTGTAGGAATGATTGTCCAATTTTATTCAACTTTGTCGGATTTTGTTTTTAATTTATGTATAGAAGAAAAGGACAGAAAAAGATTCTGTCCTTATTTACTAAAATAACTATGATGTATTGTTAAATTATATACATTTTCAAAATCCCGATCTTGCAGGTTATTTTTCTTTCCATCAATAACAATGAAAACGTCACTTACTATTTTTGCTGGTATAATCCCGACATTTTCTACTTGCACCGCTTTCTGCTCATTCAATTGCTCGATATGTTCTAACGGGACGATAATACTAAATTGTGAGCGAATACCACGAAAGTTTGTATTTAATTCCTTCGCAGCTTCAAAAACAACAATTTTCGCGCCAATCTTTTCCCCATATGAATCTAAAAATGCATTTAAGCTCTTTGTATATTCCTCTTCCGTATGCCATTCCATCGTACCGAATACTGCTGGATTAACATTTTGAATAATTGTCGTGTATATTTCTCCTCTTGCTTTAGATGCAATTAATGATCGTTTTATGGATTGAACTGTCTTGCCAATATCGCTAAATTTTGCACCCCATATTTCTGAAATATTAGGCGTTAAAATGAACGAAATATCAACAAAAATAACCATTGCAGTAAACATTAAAAGATTTTTCCAGAGGGTTAAATCGATTCCTTTTATCATGAAATACACGGTGACAGATATGATAAACAAACCATACCAAGTCTTTCTAATACGTTGCTTCTTCTCCTCGTACAACTCTTCATTTTTCCAATAAAAGAAAACAAGGACTACAAAGACAATCGCTAAAACAAATAAGCCAATTCGAATGTTAGAGATCATTAATCACATCACCCTCCATTCAAAAACTACTCACGATATCATTACATGCGCAAGCTGCTCTCTTTATGACAAAAGACGTGGACAAGCTTCTAAAATTAGCTACATCGCATATATATTAGAAGGTACCACGTCTTTTATCCTGCTATTTGTGGGCAGTAAGACCCCACTGATTAAAATTTCACTTTACCATGAGTCTATATTATATATGTAGACAAGCATTCATTTCAAATTTTCGTATTAAAAAGAAATATGTTTCGGAATTTCCCCTTCAGGTACTTCTCCATCCATACTTAAATAATAATGACGAATCGGACGTAAGTTTTCGTCTAATTCATAAACAAGCGGAATGCTAGTTGGAATATTTAATGAAACTACACCATCACTTGAAAGGTTGTCTAAATATTTTACTAGCGAGCGAATTGTGTTACCGTGTGATGAAATAATTACTTTATTACCACTTTTTAATGTCGGCGCAATTTCTGAATGCCAATAAGCAAGTACTCTCTTCTCCGTATCCTCTAAACATTCAGTTAATGGAAATTCACCTTTTTTGAGTGTTTTATATCTTGGATCGGTCGCTTCATATCGAGGATCGTCTTCAGTAAGAGCCGGTGGTCTTACATCAACACTTCTTCTCCAAATATGAACTTGCTCCTCACCATACTTTTGAGCAGTTTCATCTTTATTCAGCCCTTGCAATGCACCATAATGTCTTTCATTTAGCTTCCAAGATTTATGTATTGGAACCCAAGTAAGATCCATCTCATGAAGTACAATCCATAACGTCCGAATTGCGCGTTTTAATACAGATGTATAAGCCACATCAAAAGTATATCCGTTTTTCTTTAATATTGCTCCTGCTTCTCTCGCTTCACTTAATCCATTCTCTGATAGATCAACATCTGTCCATCCAGTAAAGCGATTTTCAAGATTCCATAAGCTTTGTCCGTGACGAATAAGTACAAGTTTTATCATTATAATTCCCCTTTCGGAAATGTGAATTTTATTGTTCCATTGCGTACACGTATAAAGTATCTAGTAATGTATCTTTTTATCCATTCACTCTATGACCAAATCATAGTTGCCAAATGTATGGATAAAATTTGCTCTTTTTCAAACGATAAAAACAGAAGTTTTTTCATTATTTTTGATCGACTGGTATTTCACGTTTCGATATCCAAGCATCAAAACCTGATCGGCTATTTGCCATTTCATTCATAACTTGGTGCCAATTGTCCTCACATGATTCACCAAATTTTGAAAAAATAGCACCCATTTGTTGTCTTTGTACATCACTCAGTTTTTTCTCTAAATCTGTACCTTTTTCTGTTAAAGACAACTGTTTCACACGTCGATCATGCATAGCTTCATTACTCTCAATTAAGCCCTTTTCCACAAGTTGACGTAGCGGCCCGTGGAGAGCTTGTTTACTTATTTCTAATAGTGATAATAACTCATTTACACTTATCCCTGGAAAACGTGCGATAAAAAATAAAATTCGATGATGTACTCGTTGAATGCCATATTCTTTTATAATTTCATCTGGCTTTTCAGTAAATGTTTTATATGCAAAATAAAATAATGCTAATGCCTCATTCATCTGTTCTTCTTTATGTTGTGTCATCTACTTTCCCCCTGTATGTAAATTATACCACAATCTAGTAATGAATATTTTAATCAACGCATTAGAACTTCTTTAGTCTATTGAAACATTCATTGCATAATTAGGAGATGATTCATTTGAAAAAACAATATACTGTAAGTACATATTTATTGGATAGACTACACGAATTAGGAATTGAACATATATTTGGGGTTCCTGGTGATTATAATCTTGCCTTTTTAGATGATGTGATAGCACATAAAAGTTTAAAATGGATTGGCAATTGTAATGAATTAAATGCTGCATATGCAGCAGATGGGTACGCTCGCATAAAAGGAATCGCCGCTCTTATTACTACTTTCGGTGTTGGAGAATTAAGCGCTATTAACGGTATTGCTGGCTCATATGCGGAAAACGTGCCAGTTATAAAAATTACAGGTACGCCACCAACAAAAATAATGGAAAATGGAGCAATCGTCCATCATACGTTAGGAGATGGAAAGTTCGATCACTTTTCCAATATGTATCGAGAAATCACTATAGCACAAACAAATGTAACACCTGAGCATGCTGCTGAGGAAATTGACCGTGTTTTACGTGCATGTTGGAATGAAAAACGCCCTGTTCATATTAATTTGCCGATTGATGTGTATAATAAACCAATTAATAAACCGACAGAACCTATTATAAATAAACCTATTTTAAGTAATAAAGAAGCATTAAATAAAATGCTTCTACATGCCATTTCAAAAATAAATAGTGCCAAAAAACCTGTTATTTTAGCTGATTTTGAAGTAGATCGATTTCATGCTAAAGAAAGTTTACATCAATTCGTAGAAAAAACTGGGTTTCCCATCGCGACGTTCAGTATGGGAAAAGGAATATTCCCAGAAAAACACCCTCAATTTATAGGTGTTTATACTGGTGATGTAAGTTCTCCGTACTTGCGAAAAAGAATTGATGAATCTGATTGTATTATTAGTATTGGTGTGAAGTTAACTGATACTATTACAGGCGGCTTCACACAAGGTTTTACAAAAGAACAAGTTATAGAAATCCATCCCTACACTGTGAAAATTATAGATAAAAAATACGGTCCAGTTGTAATGCAGGATGTTTTACAACATTTAAGTGATTCAATTGAGCATCGTAATAAAGATACCCTTGACGTTAAGCCATTTATTTTAGAATCATCACCTTTTACTGAAGAGTTCAATCCAAAAGCACAAATGGTCACACAAAAACGTTTTTGGCAGCAAATGTACCATTTCTTACAAGAAAACGACGTCTTAATTGTAGAGCAAGGAACACCTTTCTTTGGTAGTGCTGCTATCCCTCTACCTAATGACACTGCATATGTAGGACAACCGTTATGGGGATCTATCGGATATACACTGCCCGCTCTACTTGGTACACAGCTCGCCAATTTATCACGGCGCAACATTTTAATTATTGGTGATGGTTCTTTCCAAGTAACTGCCCAAGAGTTATCAACTATACTACGTCAAAATTTAAAACCGATTATATTTTTAATCAATAACAACGGATACACTGTTGAACGTGCCATTCACGGACAAAACCAACCTTATAATGACATACAGATGTGGGATTACAATAAACTATCAATGATATTTGGATCAGAAGAAAAAAGTCTAACATTTAAAGTAGAAAATGAAGCAGAATTAGCAGAAGTCTTAACAAATATAATTTTTAATAAGAATCAACTTATCTTTATTGAAGTTATAATGAGCCAAAGCGATCAACCTGAATTGTTAGCTAAACTCGGGAAAAGATTCGGTCAGCAAAATTCTTAATATAAAAGCATAACCTAATTATACAACTAGTAGTGTAAAACTTGTTTTGAGAATAGTTTCGACACTCAAAATACATAAGGAAAAGGATGGAAAGTACCATCCTTTTCTATTTTAAGAGCCTTCTTCGACTAACGCCCCGTGCGACAAGCAAAAATTCTTAATCCATCTTTAATTTTATAGCTTTTGTCGCAATAAATGTTTTAATATGCTTATCCAATATCCTTGTTCCACCAAAATCATCCTCATAAAAACCTGTTATAGCAAAACCAGCATCAATTTGGCCTTGGATTTGGTCTTCTAAAGTATGCGCATATTCTATTGTTTGATTTGAATCGATGTAATCTTGAACTTCATCCTCTGGTAAATAATCCAATGTTGATGAAGGAATTGAATGTTTAACATCCAGAATACCTTTTTGCTCTTGGTTATCATCAAAAATCCATAGTAACGGATTTGTAAATCCAGCAATAAGAACACCTTTATTCTTTAAAACCCTAGAAACTTCATTCCATACAAGATGAACATCTTTGACAAACAAATAAGCTACGCTTTTTCTTTTTTATTCAGCAAGAGTTAACTGCCAAGATACACCATACTTATCATTTAACCAGCCAAACTTTTTACTAAACGGATAAGAACCTAAAGGCATAAGAATCGCTCCATCCTGCGCTAGTTTATGAAAGACCGTTTCAATTTCTTCTTCTGTCTCACAAGTTACATAAAGAGACATAGCTGGAGTGAATGTAAAATTATGATTTACATAACTATCAATACACATAAACTCTTGGCCATTTAGCGTAAAAGTTGCATGAATTACAGTTCCCTCTTTACCAGGTCCATTTTCATCGTAGCGAGAAATACTTACAATTTCTGATTGATCAAATAGTGACGTATAAAAATTCATTGCTTCCTCAGCTTTGCCCTCAAACATTAAAAACGTAGTAATTTTTTGATTTGCGTTACTCATATGGAGACAGCCCCTTGTTATGTATTTATGTAAAACATACGCCAACAAAACCAAACGTACGTTCCTTTTAATATATTGTCTATAAAAACGATGAGTTTGTCAATTATCTACTTTATTATTTCTTCTTAAATAATGCTGTCCAAAGAAATGATTCTCCAAACATTTCTTTCGGTTGTTTCATTTGTTTCATTCTTCTAATCTCAATTACCTCAAATTCTTTAAATATCTCTCTTAACTTTTCTTCCGAGTATGCAAGACCACCTTGTAGACTCCACTCTCTATATACGTCCCAATCTGTTATTTCCGATCCATTTCGCTCATCTAAATCACCTGCCGCAAAACATGTTAATCCGAAATAACCACCCGATTTTAATGAGTTTTTAATTAAATCCACATAATTTATTCTTCTATGCGGTGGAATGTGATGCAAACAGCCCGAATCGTATACAAAATCAAATTCGTTTTGAACCTCTAAATTAAAAATTGAATCACAAATAAAATGAATTGCTACCTCTTTTGCCAATGCCCTTTCTTTAGCCCAATTAATGCCTTCTACAGATAAATCCACTGCTGTTACATCAAATCCTTGAGTCGCTAAATAAATGGCATTTCTACCTGGACCACACCCAAGTTCTAATACTTTCCCTTTTGAAACTCTCTCTTTTTGTATATACGAAACTAGGTTCTCATCTGGGACATTTCCAAAAAACGGAACATCCTTTTCTCTATTCTCATAAAATTCATTCCAAAATGGTTCTGCAGGTCTTAATAATGAATCAAGCATTTTTAAAATGTCTTCTTGTGTGTGTAACGTTTCATTTTTCATTAATACCCCTCCACAAATTAATAGTCAGAAAATTATTATATATCTTTTTGAACTTTCAAACAAAGAAAAAACTCCTACATTCAATAGGAGTTTTTTCTTTAAAATCCAAGTACATCTTGCCATTTTAGCAATTTCTCTTCCCGTACTTTCAAATAATCATGTTCATATTTCCCCATCCGTATTTCACTAACAATTTCTCAGTCTGCAAAAAAAGAACTCTTTCTGTTTTCGCTGCTACCTTTACAACATGAGTCACTTAAGAAGAATACTTTGCTGAAAAATAAAGTCGATTTCGTTAAGGTATATTTTTGCTAACGCCTCTTCTTTCATACATGATATTTCATACAATCATATTTTTCTAATAAAATAACGTTTTTGTTCACTTTTTTGATAC